>DASRIK010000135.1:0-8531 GCA_035650035.1 Burkholderiales bacterium
CGACGGAACGAGGGCCGAATCGCGTCAGTCAATGCGAAGAAGCAGACTGCGGCGGCTCCAGCGCCCCGAGAAAGGTCTCGATGCCGCCCGCCCGGAGAAAGCCGATCGCACACGCGAGCGCCGGATCGATATCCTTCCGGGGAAGCGTACAGCGCGACTGCTCCACACGCGCTTTCGGCGGCAGCGGCTCGTGCGCGCCGGGCAACGCTTTCGCGCGATCGGCTTCGCGGCGCGATGGACGCGCTGCGGGCTCAGGCGCGGCGAGGAGCTCGATATCCGGACCGACGCCCGTGCGTTGCACGGTTCGACCCGACGGTCCGTGGTAGAGCGCAGTGGTCAACTTGAGCGCACCTTTGTCCGCCCCCAGCGAGATTACGGACTGCACGCTCCCCTTGCCGAAGCTGCGCTGTCCCATAACCACCGCGCGGCCGTTTTCCTGCAGAGCCGCCGCGACGAGCTCGGTCGCGGAAGCGGACCGCCCGTCGATCAGCACGACCATGGGAAGACCGGCCAGCACTTCCGTACGATCGGCTTGCCAGCTGCGCTGATTGCCCGGCGTCCGCCCCCGCAGCGACACGATATCGCCTTCGCTCAGGAAAGCGTCTGCCGTGACGACGGCCTGGCGCAGCAGGCCCCCACCATTGCCGCGCATATCGAGAACGATGGCACGGGGCGTCGCTGTCGCCATAGCCTCCGCAATCGCGTTCTCCAACGCCCCTACCACCGAGCTCGTGAAGCCCACCAGGCGCAGCACCAGCACGTCACCTTCCATCGTCCACCGCAGCGGCTCTCTGCGTATCGTTTCCCGTACGAGTGAAACGGTGAATTCGTCGTCGAGTCCCGCGCGGCGGATGCGCAACACGATCGGCGTTCCCGGCTGGCCGCGCATTCGATAGATCGCATCGGTCAGCGCCATGCCGAGAACGGGCTGTTCGTCGAAACGCACGATGAGGTCGCCGGCCTGCAAGCCGGCGCGCGAGGCCGGTGTGCCGGGCATCGGCGCCAGGATACGCACGAGGCCGTCGACCATATCCACTTCCATACCGAGGCCGCCAAAGCTTCCCGAAATCGCGCTGCGCTCGTTCATCTGTGCGCGTGCGTCCAGATAACGCGAGTGCGGATCCAGCGTGGCAAGCGCCGCGTTGATCGCTTTCCTGAACACTTCGGCCGGATCGCCCGACTGCGGTTTGACGGGCTCGATCGACTTCAACGCCGTGCTGATGAGCGCCGGCATCTCGACCTCCAGAGCGTAGCTGCGCTGGACCCGCTGCAGCACCGCGGCGAACAGATCGCGATGAAGGTCCGCCTGCTCTCCAGGTTTCACTGCTCGCATGTATGCCGAAGTGAGTGGCGCGAGCATTTCGTCTGTCAGAGCCGCAGAGGCAGCGAAGGATGGGGCCGCTGCAGCGAAAACGCAGGCGGCGGCAGCCGCGACAAGAGCGCGAAGGAAACCCGTCATACGCGAGGAGCGGAAAACACGGAGCCCCCAGTATCGCATGGCGGCCCGGGCCGCGCATGATGACTCCTGCCTCAATCTGCAAGTCGTGCGCAGGACCGGGCGAGCACGGGGCCGGCGATTCATCGCGGTGCTATATTGATCGTTTGCCCGCGGGTCATTTCTTCAGGCACTTCGGGGAGAACGTATGAACAAGGTTGTGTCGGCCGCCCTGTGCGTGGTGGCCGCGATGTCGCCGGCCGGATTCGCCGCGGCGCAGTCCACTACCTATCCCGCCAAGCCGATACGGTGGATCGTGCCGTTTGCGCCTGGAGGCAGCGTGGACATCCTCGCACGGCTCGCGGGCGCCGAGCTTTCGAAGAACCTCGGACAGCAGGTCGTCATCGACAATCGCACCGGGGCCTCTGGAAACATCGGAACCGAGGTCGTGGCCCGCGCCGCGCCCGATGGATACACGATCGGCTCCAACACCGTACCGTTCGTCGCGAACACGTTTCTCTACAGGAAAGTCCCTTACGACGTGCTGAACGACTTCACCGCGATTTCCCTGATGGCGGCCACGGGAAACGTCATGACCGTACATCCGTCGCTGCCCGTGCGTTCCGTGCGCGAGCTGCTGGAGCTCGCGAGATCGAAACCGGGCGCGCTCAATTACGGGACCGCCGGCATCGGCACCAATCCGCACATCGCCGGAGAGCTTTTCAACTACCTCGGCAAAGTGAATCTGGTCGCGGTCCACTACAAGGGCGGATATCCCGCGCTGGTCGCCACGATCGCCGGCGAGATGCCGGTCACCGTCACGAGCATCATCGAGTCCGCGCCGCACGCGAGCGCAGGGAAGCTGCGCGCGCTCGGAGTGACCATGGTCAAACGTTCTCCGGCACTTCCCGCGGTGCCCACGATCGCTGAAGCCGGGCTCCCGGGTTACGAGTTCACTGCGTGGCACATCCTGCTCGCGCCGAAGGGAACGCCGCCGGCCGTGGTGGCACTGCTCAACGACAACATCAAGCGTATCCTGCTCGCGCCGGGTGCACCGAAGCAGTACGCAGACCGCGGGCTGGACGTCGTCGCGAGCTCACCTGAAGAAGCGGCCGCTCATCTGCAGAAAGAGATGAACAAGTGGGGGAAAGTGATCAAGGAACGCGGCATGCGCGCGGATTGATCGCGGCGCTCCACCATGAACAAGAAGAATACCGCGATTGCTTTGCTGTGCACGGTTGTGGTGGCGTCTGCGCACGCCGCTGACATCGTCGAATACCCCGGCAAACCGGTTCGACTCATCGTGCCTTTCGCGCCGGGCGGCGGCACGGACATCGTTGCGCGCGTGGTGGCGCAGAAAGCCGGCGAGATCACTCGCCAGAGCGTCGTCGTCGATAACAGAGGCGGCGCCGGCGGCCTCATCGGCACCGAGCTCGCCGTGCGCGCGACGCCCGACGGTTACACGCTCGGCATCGTGACCGCGAGCCTGCCGATCAGTGCCGCGTTCGGGCGACTCACGTTCGACCCGCTAAAGGACCTGACGCTCATCAGCATGCTGGGCGAGACAGGCTATCTCCTCGCGCTGCATCCGTCGGTGCCCGCCAGGAGCGCGAACGAGCTGATTGCACACGCGAAAGCAAATCCGGGCAAGATCACCTACGGCTCATCGGGTACCGGCGGTACCGCACACCTCGCAGGCGAGCTGCTCGACCTCCTCGCCGGCACGAAAATGGTTCACGTGCCTTACAAGAGCTCCGGCCCCGCGCTGACCGATCTTCTCGCCGGCCAGATCCTGATGATCTACGGCAGCGGACCGGTCATGGCACCGCACGCGAGCGGCGGACGCGTTCGTCTCGTCGCCATCACGAGCGCGAAACGCAGCCGTGCGTTTCCGCAGGTACCCACACTGGCCGAATCCGGCGTTCCAGGTTACGAAGCGATTACGTGGTACGGGCTCATGGGTCCCAAAGGTCTGCCACGCCCGATCATCACGCGATGGGAGACGTTGACGCGGCAAGCGCTCAAGTCGCGCGAGATGAAAGAGCGCTTCGACGCGGACGGTCTCGAGATTGCCGAAATCGGACCGGCTCATTTCGCACGGGTGCTCGCTCGCGATATCGCGAAGTGGACGAAGGTCATCAAGGCGGCGGGCATTCAACTCTCGAACTGAGCCGGGCGCGGCAGAAGCTTCCAGGCGCTTGCGAGGAGCGCGAAGCCCGTGGCCGTGATGAGGATAGCTCCCACGTACATGCCGCGGAGGCCGACCAGGTCCGCGAGCGCGCCGGAGATCAACGCGCCCACGCCGCCGCCCATCTGAAACGAGATGCTGAAAGTGGCCATTCCCCGCCCGCGCGATCGCGGATCGGTGAGATCGAGCGCGAGCGCCGTGGTCGTGGAGCTGATCATCGCCGCGCCGATCGCCACGAAAAAGCCGCCTGCGAGAATCATCAGGATCGCATCGGCGAGGATGATGAGCGCGAAGCCGATCAACTGCGACCCGAGACCGATTGCGACGGCAGGACCGCGGCCCATCGCATCGGATTTCTTGCCCAGCAGCGGGCGAACGAAAATACTCGTGACCCCCGCCAGTACGTAGAACCAGCCTATGTTGTCGATGCCGAGCGAGCGCGCATACAGCGGCAGAAACGCCATGACGGACGGCATCGCGAGCGTCGAGCACAGGTTGAGTCCCGTCGCGAGCAGCACGCCGCGATCGAGCAGACCTGCAGGCGCGCGAGCAGCGCTTTGTGTGTCGGCAGTGCGCGTCGGCTGCAGAGAACGGAGCGCCATCGCGAAGGGCAGTCCCGCCAGTGCCGCGAGCGCCGAAAGCGCGAAGACGATTTGCATGCCGCCGTGGCCATCGAGCAACCAGAGTCCCAGCGCCGGAAACACGATCGACGTGCTCGTTGCAACGGCCGTGTAGTAGCCCGACGCTTCACCGCGACGCGCGGTCGGCGCAGCCGTCGCGAGCGTCGTATAGCCGCCGATATTCAAGCCGGCCCAGCCAAGCCCGCGAACGATGTTGCCGACGAAGAGCAGAGGCAGGAACGGTACAAGGCAGATGAGCGTGCCGAACCCGAGGATGAAAAGACCCAGCGCGACCACACCGGCCGCGCTCCATTGATCCGCCACGCGCCCCACGAACGGCCTGACGGCGACACTTGGGACCGCCATCGCGAGCAGGACAGCTCCGGCCATCGAGGCCGAGCCGCCGAGGTCCTGCACGTAGAGCGGAATGACGGGCGTCAGCACCCATTGGTTCGCGTACCCCAGGAACATCGCGACGCACAGCAGAAGAAACGACTTCGTCGCGAGCGGTGGCTGCTGCATGCGGGTTCCGCGGTCAGACCTGCGGCTTCAGTCCGATCGCTTTGATGAGCTTTCCGTAACGTTCGTAGTCGAACTTAAGCCGCGCCGCGAACTGCTCGGGCGTGTTCGGCACGATCTCCATCGCCAGCGTGCCCCACAGCTCTTTCATCTCCGGTGTCGCGAGAATTTTCGCGATCGAGGTGTTCAGTGTGTTCGTAATTTCGCGCGGCAGCCCCGGCGGCCCGAGAATGCCGTGCCATCCGGTCATGTGATAGCCGGGCAAGCCGCTTTCTGCGATCGTCGGCGCGTTTGGAAGCGCCGCGGCTCGCCGCTCACCGGTGACGCCGATCACGCGCAATCTGCCCGCCTGCACGTACGGGCGAACGACGCCAAGGCTGTCCCACATGAGATCGACGCGCCCTGCGACGACATCGACGACAGCGGCGGTACCGCCGCCTTTGAAAGGCACGTGAAGAAGATTGATGCCGGCCATCGAGCAGAAAAGCTCTCCCGCGAGATGGAATCCGGAGCCGACACCCGTCGAGCCATAGGTGAGCGAGCCGGGCTTCGCTTTCGCGATCGCAATGAGCTCGCGTGCGTTCCGCGCAGGCACGGCAGGATGCGCGATAAGCACATACGAGAAGTCGGAAATCTGAACGATCGGCGTGAAATCGAGCGGCTTGTAGCGGATCGCATAGATATGCGGCGTCGCCGCCATCGCTGACCCCGGCGCGGCAAGCAGCGTGTAGCCGTCAGCCGGCGATTTCGAAACGAGCTCGTTCGCAATCGTGCCCGTCGCGCCGGGCCGCGCGTCCACGAGCACCTGCTGGCCGAGCGCCTCGGAAAGCTTCTGCGCAAGCGGCCGCGAAAAGACGTCGATCGCGGACCCCGCCGCGAAGCCGTGCATCACACGGATGGGCTTGGCCGGATAGCTCTGCGCCGAGGCGTTGGGGGCTGCAACGCCGGCTGTGCAGGCGAGCAGGATGAATCTCGCAAGAAGGCGCATTCGCATAATTCGGGACGTGCTTGCATTATACCGAGGGCGGACGTCACTCCCCGGATGCGAAAATGACGGCTGAATCGAGCGCGTGTAACCTTTATGCGACTCGGTGGCGAGGAGACCCTGCATGTGGCGCATAACTCATCTCAAGTTGTGGTTCATCGCCGCAAGCGCAGTCGCGATCGCGATGGTGTGGACGCCTGCGGCCGCGGCGCAGGTGAAGGACTATCCCGTGAAGCCCGTTCGCCTGATCAATCCGTTTGCGCCCGGCGGTCCCGTCGATTTCGTCGGGCGGTCTGTGGGCCAGGAACTCTCGAAGATCTGGGGACAGCCCGTAGTGGTTGACAACCGCCCCGGTGCAGGCACCACGCTCGGCGCCGGCCTGGTCGCACGCGCGACGCCGGATGGCTACACGCTGCTCGTCACGAGCGTGTCTACTGTGGTCGCGGCTTCCGTCTATCCCAATCTGCCTTTCGACGCGGCGAAAGATTTGGCGCCCGTCGCCGTCGTGGCGCAGACACCGCTCATGTTCGGAGTTCATCCGTCCGTGGCGGCGAAATCGGTGCAGGAGTTCGTGACGCTTGCCAAATCGAAACCCGGACAGGTTCGCTACGGGTCCGCCGGCCAGGGCACGATCACGCACCTCTCTGGGGAGCTCTTCAAGTCGCTCGCGAAAATCGATCTCGTGCATGTGCCTTACAAAGGCGGTGCGCCCTCTGTCGCCGCGACCACGGCCGGCGAAGTGCAATCGGTTTTCGACCAGTCCGCGGCGCTCCTGCCGCACGTGAAGGCGGGGAAGCTGAGAGCGCTCGGCGTCACCAGTATCAAACGCGTCGACATCGCGCCCGACGTGCCGACATTCGTCGAGTCCGGCGTTGCCGGTTTCGAGGTCATCGTGTGGAATGCCATCCTCGCGCCGGCGGGTACACCACGCGCGATCGTGGAGAGTTTGAACGCCCACATCAATCGCGTGCTGGGTCAGACAGAGTTGCGCGAGCGACTCGGCGCGCTCGGTCTTACGCCGGCCGGCGGGTCGGTCGCCGAGTTCAGTACGCTCTATAAACGCGAAGTGGCGCGCTGGGCGAAAGTCAGCAAAGAGGCGGGAGTGAAGATCGAATGACGACCGGGCGCGCCGGCGTGAACGAGTTCGACGTCGTGATCCGCGGCGGCACCGTCGCAACGGACACCGATGTTTTCGAAGCGGATGTGGGAATCAGCGGCGAGCGCATCGCCGCCGTCGGGCGTTCGCTCGCTGCGGGCCGGCGGGAGATCGACGCGCGCGGCAAGCTGGTGCTTCCCGGCGGGGTCGACAGCCACACGCATATCGAGCAGGTCTCGTCCTTCGGCATCATGACTGCCGACGATTTTTACACCGCGACCGTGTCGGCCGCATTCGGGGGCACGACCACCGTGATCTGCTTCTGTGCCCAGCACCGCACCGACAGCATACCGGTCGTGCTGAAGGACTACGCCGAGCGGGCGCGCACCAAGGCAGTCATCGACTACGCCTTTCATCTGATCATCGCGAATCCGAACGATGCGACGCTTCAACGCGATCTGCCAGATGCGATCGCGCAAGGCATACGCTCGTTCAAGATCTACACGACATACGAGCGCCTGCACGTCACGGACAAGCAGGTGCTCGACGTCATGGCCGTCGCACGCAAGTACGGTGCGCTCGTCATGGTGCACGCGGAAAACCACGGCGTGATCTCCTGGCTTGCGGATCGCATGATCGAGCAGGGGAACGTCGCGCCGCGCTACCACGGGATCTGCCACACGCGAGGCGCCGAGCACGAGGCGATTCAGCGCGTGGCGATGCTGGCCGAGTTGATCGACGTGCCGGTGCTGATCGTGCACGTCTCCACGATCGACGGCATCGAGGCGATCCGGCAGGCGCGTGCCCGCGGTGTAAAGATCTACGGCGAGACGTGCCCGCAGTACCTTTTTCTCACGGCGAAAGATCTCGATCGCCCGGGACTGGAAGGCGCGATGTTCTGCTGCAGCCCGCCGCCGCGCGATGAAGCCGCTCAGGACGCGTGCTGGCGTGGGCTCGCGGATGGCGCGCTCAATGTGTGCTCGTCGGACCATTCACCCTATCGCTACGACGAGAGCGGGAAGCTGCCGAAAGGCGATCGGACGACGTTCAAGGACATGGCGAACGGCGTGCCGGGCATCGAGCTGCGGATGCCGCTGCTCTTTACTTACGGCTACCGCGCAGGTCGCCTCTCATTGCCGGACTTCGTCGGGTTGACTGCAACGCGCCACGCACAGATCTACGGGTGCTATCCGCAGAAAGGGACGATCGCGGTCGGCTCTGATGCCGATATCGCAATCTGGGATCCGGATCGGCGCGTCACGATCACCGCCGATCTCGTGCACGACAACGCGGGCTATACGCCGTATGCGGGCCGGCAGCTGCAAGGCTGGCCCGCGACGGTCCTCTCGCGCGGTCAAACCATCGTGCAGGATG
The DNA here is from genome assembly GCA_035650035.1 of Burkholderiales bacterium. GTDB lineage: Bacteria > Pseudomonadota > Gammaproteobacteria > Burkholderiales > SG8-41 > JAQGMV01. The sequence continues at coordinate 8,218 of DASRIK010000135.1, forward strand.
GAAAACTCGATGCGGACCGCGGCCGCGGGCGCTTCATTCCGCGTGTGCTTTCCGATGCGGCAGTGCCGTCCGGCCTCAAGGTTCCCGAGATGGCTCAGCTCGACGCGTGGGGGACTCCGCTGAAGTTGTAGCTGCGGGGACAGGGGATTTCCTGCCGAGCGCGATCCATCGTGCCACGGGCGCGAGCGCGCCGAATATCCCGATGCTCGCGAACGCGAGGCCCCACGCGGCGGTGCTTTGATTCCCACCGGCGACGTCGAGCACCACACCGAACACGAGCGGCGCGATGAACGCGGCGGAAAACCCCAGAAACG
>DASRIK010000136.1:0-8407 GCA_035650035.1 Burkholderiales bacterium
ATGGCAAAGCAGGCGGTGTTTGCAGTGGCAAGGGCGGCTCGATGCATGTCGCGGATTTTTCGCTCGGGATACTCGGTGCCAACGGCGTAGTTGCCGACGGCGTGACCATCGCCGTCGGCGCAGCGCAGGCCGTAAAGCTGAAAAAAGAAGACCGCATCGTCGTCGCGTTCTTCGGCGACGGCGCGATGAACCGCGGGCCAATGCTGGAGGCCCTCAACTGGGCAGGCGTATTCGATCTCCCGGTGCTGTTCGTTTGCGAAGATAACCTGTACTCGGATCGCACGCGCACGGGCAGCGTCACCGCGGGACCGGGCGTTCTCGCGCGCGCGGCCGGTTTTGGGATCCGGGGTGAAACGGTCGATGGCAACGACCTCCTCGCCGTTCACGAAGCTGCGGCGCGCTTATCGAGCGAGGTACGCTCCGGTCGCGGACCGCGCTTCCTGCACGCGACGACGTATCGCTGGCGTGGACATCTCGCGCTCGATAAAGGGCTCTATCGCGACGCGAGTGAGCTCGAAATGTGGAAAGAGCGCGATCCGCTGGTCCGTACGGCGAAGTGGCTTTCATCGCGGGGCATTGCCGCGGCGGCGCTCGAAGAGGACCGCAAGGCGGCGGCTGCACGTATCGCGCACTCCGTTGCAGCCGCCGAGTCGGCACCGTGGCCGCCATCGCGCGTGCTCTTTACCGACGTCCAGGACGTCGGCGCACCCGCATGACTGCGATGACGTACGCGCAAGCGGCGCTCATCGCGCTTGCGCAGGAGATGGAGCGCGATCCGACGGTCTGGGTGCTCGGCGAAGACCTCGGCCCTGAAGGCGGCGTTGCCGGGCAGTACGCGGGCCTGCAGCAGCGCTTCGGAAAGACGCGCGTCGTCGATACGCCGATCTCCGAAAACACGATCATGGGCGCAGCGATAGGCGCGGCGATGTGCGGGACGCGCCCGGTCGTGGAGCTGCGATATGCGGACTTCGGCATTTGTGCGGCCGACGAGATCGTGAATCAGGCCGCGAAGATCCGCTACATGCTGGGCGGACAGGTTCGCGTGCCCGCCGTGATCCGTCAGCCGATGGGATTGCGCGACGGCATGGCTGCCCAACACTCCCAGTCGACGGAGGCGTGGTGGATTCACGTGCCCGGTCTCGTGGTCGTCGCGCCTTCCACGCCTGCGGACAATCACGCGCTGTTGAAAGCAGCGATACGCTGCGACGATCCCGTCGTTTACATGGAGCACAAGGAGCTCTGGACCGTGACCGGCGAAGTCGACGAGGCTGCTGCACCGGCCGAGCTCGGAAAGGCCTCGATCGTTCGAAGCGGCACGGACGTGACGATCGTGACGTGGTCAGGCATGCTCGCCGTCTGTATCGAGGCTGCCGAGGAGCTCGCCGCGAACGGCTCTCGAGCCGAAGTGATCGACTTGCGGACGCTCTGGCCGTGGGATCGTGAAACGGTTTTCGCGTCGGTCGCGAAAACGCGCCGGCTGCTCGTCGTGCATCAGGCCGTGCGCGTCGGCGGTTTCGGCGGAGAGATCGTTGCGGAAGCCGCGGAGCAGCTCTTCGATACGCTCGAGGCGCCGCCGCGTCGGCTGGGCGCGCCGCGCGTGCCGGTGCCGTATTCGGAGCCGCTGGAAACGCTGTGCCGGGTGTCGCGCAGCGACATCGTCGCTGCCGCTCTTTCCATGGTGGAGCCGAGAAGACCGGGAACGAACCCGTCGTGAGCTCACCCTACGAATTCCTCGCTTTCATGCGAACGGAAATCGACAAGTGGGCGAAGGTCGTAAAGCGGCGCAGATCCGCGTCGACTGATTGGTTCGACTAGCGGAGAGTTGCCCGCACGACCTTACCGCTGTGCAACGTACTGACGGGCACGCACGAGCTCCGGTCTCGACGAGTCACCTTTTTTGCCCAGCTCCATGAGCTTGGCGTAGTATTCGGCCGCCTTGCGGCGGTCGCCCGCCGCGTCCGCTGCGCGCGCGGCGCCGTAATACCCACGAAAGCGGTTCGGCTCGCGAACGTGGGAAGCTTCGAACTCCTTCACCGCGGCCGCCGGCTGCTTCAGCTCTAGCAGCATTTCCCCCAGCAGCTCGCGCGCCGGCACGATCCGGCCAGGCTTGACGATATGTTTTTCGGTCTTGTCTTCGAGGTCGGCGGCGGCGCGCATGAACTTGAGAGCGTCGTCGCGCCTGCCTTGAGCATGGGCGATCCATCCTGCGACCGTGAGCCGCTGAACTTCGACTTCCGTCGCCCAGTAAGTGTTGTTCGCCGCTACCAGAGTTTTGTGCAATCGCTCGAGCTCGGCGGCATCCTTCTCTGCTGCCGCCGCGTCCCCGCTGCGTGCCGCTCCAAGCGCCCGTGCGAAATGTGTAATGGCGACTGTGAACGGGAAGTTTGACGGCCGCGGCTGTAACTGCATCGCTTCCTGCCACGCCCCACGTTCGATTGCATAGCGGGCGGGCATTGCGGCGCTCGAGTACGCCCCGGCGATCGCCGTCGGGTTGCTGTCGGTCACCCTGAGCGCTTCCTCCATTTCCTGCTTCGCCTCACGATCGCGTGCGAGCTGAAGGTAGGCATACACCGAATAGTCGCTCGCGTGGTACGCCTCCAGGCCATCGCCTGCCTTTTTGGCGACTGCGGCGGAGCGCAGATTCGTGGCGATCGATTCTTCCCAAAGCCCGACGCGGGTAAAAATGTGTGAAGGCATGTGGAGCGCGTGCGGTGCATCCGGCGCGATACTCGCATAGCGGCGGGCAGCGGACAGGCCCTGCTTCGCTATGGGCGGGGCGTCGTAGCTGTGAATCAGGTAGTGCGCGACGCCGGGATGCTCCGGATACTTGACGAACATTTTCTCCAGGATTGCGGCAGCACGGAGATACGCTGCATAGGTCTGATCCGCTTGCGATTGGGTCCCTGCAATGTAAAGCGCCGAAAAGATTTGAGCTTCATCATCGTCCGGATAGCGCGCGGCCAGTTCCTCGAACGCCTTGGCGCGCGACTCCTGGCGCGAGCGTTCAGAGCGTGTGGAAAAATCCCTGTAGTAGGCCGCCACAGCCTCGATGTAGTCACGCTCGCGCTGAGTTTTCGGCGGCACGCGGCGACCTTCGTCGATGGCTGCCTGCGCCAGCGCCGCCTGCTTTGCGTTTGCTCCGGTACCGGCGAGCGGGTTCTGCATGAGGATCGCCGCGATACCCCAATGAGCGATCGTGCACGAAGGATCCTGCGCCAGCACCTTGCGGAACGTATCCTCCGACGCTCTGTACCAGAACGAGTGCAGCATCGCCACGCCCGTTTGCAGGAGCGGCTGCACGGCTGCATTGCATGAGTTCGCAAAGCTCACGCGGCCAAGCTGACCCTTTGCTTCGCCTTCGTGCGCCTGCGCGAAACCCGACATCAGCAAAAGCGCGGCAAGTAGTCCAGGAGCGAATTTCAGCGCGTTCATGTGGAACACCTCCGTATGAAAGTACTGGCGTTTATGAAGCACACGCCGGGCGGGAACACAGTCTGCGCTGCCAGTCGCACGGGCGCAAGCGGGCGGTTGGCTGGGTACATCAGCCGTTTGTCCTATGGACGAGTGCGGAAATCGAGGCAAGGTCGATCCGGCCGGACGTGCCTCCCACTTTCCTAGCCGCGCCGTCCCTGCCTGCGATTCGTGACGATCGCTCGTTCACTCGGGCGCTCAGTCCACGGCGGCGGATTGAACAACGCGGCAAGAAAATCCATGAACACGCGGATTCTCGGCGCGAGGCGCTGCTGCGGCAGGTACACCGCGGAAATGTGATAGCCGCCGGCCCTGTAGTCGCCGAGGACCTCGACCAGCGCGCCCGAGTCGATCGAAGGCTGCGCATAGCATTCGGGCACTTGAATGATACCTACGCCGGCCTCGGCGGCCGCAATGAGCAGCTCGATGTCGTTGAAGACGGGTGGTCCGCCGACGGGCACGTTGCGAATGGACCCGCCCTCCTTGAAGCGCCATTCCCGAAGCCGGCCGTTACGCGGCCGACGATACGCAAGACAGGTGCGGTCGAGCAGCTCGTCGACGGTTCGCGGCGCGCCGCTCGCTTTCAGATACTGTGGAGCCGCGCACGTCATGTATTCGGTTGCGGCGAGCTTTTTCACTGCAACCCGGGCGTCGCGCAGCTCCCCTGTCTGGACCTGAACGTCGACGCCGTCCTCGACCGCATGCGGGAGGATGTCTTTGCAGATCACTTCGAGCGCGATCGACGGATACGCGTCCGTAAATCTCCGGATGTTCGGAACGATCCACATGCGCCCGAGTGTCCGCGGCAGCCGAACACGCAAGCGCCCGCTGGGGGAGCGGCCCGCCTGCCCGACCGCGAGCTCCGCTTCGGCGAGATCGCTCGTGATCTGCTTGCACCGCGCGTAGAAATCGCTCCCTTCCGGCGTGACGCTGATGCGGCGCGTCGTGCGGCTGAGCAGCCTCACGTTCAGCTCGCGCTCGAGCCGCGTGAGCGTCATGGATACCGCGGAGGTCGATACGCCGAGCGCGCGAGCGGCGGCGCTGAGAGAGCCGTATTCGACGACGCGCAGAAAAACGAGGATTCCGTGCAGGCGGTCCATGTCGGATTGTTAAGCGTACGCTTAACAGTCATTCTAGCCCCGGCACGGTGCAGCGCGGGATCGGCCTTCTAGAATCCACGCACTCGAGAGCTCTCCGTGCGGACCCTTCAGGCCGCGCCCAAGGAGCCACGCTGTGAATCCACAACAACGATGAGGTGCATTGATGGCTGCTGTCCTCGATAAGACAAGGCCGGCCGCGGCGAGGGAGCCGATGGCGGTCGCGAAAAGGCTCTACGGTGTCATGCAGGCCCCCGTCACGCCGCTCAACGACGACTTCAGCGTCGATTACGACCGGTTCGCGAAAATGGTGGACTTTCACGTGCGCAACGGCGCGCCCGCCATCGCCTGGCCGCACCACAAGGCCGAGTCGCCGAACCTCACGATGGACGAGCGCAAGCGCGGCGCCGAAGTCATGGTCAAGACGGTCGGCGGGCGCGTGCCGGTCTCCGTTTTCGTGGGCAGCCTCTCGGAGGAGGACTCCCTCGATCTCGCCCGCCATGCGCAGAAGATCGGCGCGGACATGATCCTCACGATCTCGCCGTATTGCCGCCGGCCCTCACAGAACGAGATTTTCAAGTCGATCGTGCGCATCGGCACCCACACCGATCTCCCCGTGCTCACCTACAACTCGCCCTGGCGTAACGGCGAAGGCGTCGAATTCACATCCGAGCTCGTCGAGCGCCTGATCGAGCGGCTGCCGAACTACATCGGAATGAAGGACGCCGGGTTCCATTCCGAGAAGTTCCTGGACATCTCGCGGATCGCGCTCACGATGCGGCCCGAGTTCGTGATCATCATGGGCCTCGAGCACCTGCTCGGGTCTTTCCCGCTCGGCGCGAAGGGCTCGTTCTCGTCGTGCGGCGCGATCGCGCCCAATCTCTGCAATCGGTTCTACGCGTCGCTCGTCGCGAACGACTGGGAAACGGCGCGGCAATGCCAGTACAGGATCACCCGGCTCTACAAGCTCTTCAAGGACCAGTACCCGTCGTCGCTCAAGGGCGCGATGATCTCGATGGGCCGCGACGCGGGACCGATCCGCTCGCCGCTGCCGACCGCGAGCCCCGAGCGCGTCGCATTCCTTTGCAAACAGTTGGAAGAGCTCGGCGTCATGGACACCGAGCCGCATGGTTGGTGAGGAGATAGCTGTGACTACATTCAATCCCGGTTTCGTCCATTGCCCCGTCACGCCTTTCAAGGCGGACAACAGCGTCGACTACGAGCTCTACGGGAAGATCCTCGACTTTCATCTGAACAACGGTGCGGACGCGCTCGCACTGCCGATGCCGCAAGCGGAGGACATCAGTCTCACCGATGGCGAGCAGCGCGAGCTGCTTCGCTTCGCCATCCGCCACGTGAACGGCCGCGTTCCGGTGATCGCGCACGTGAGCGATCCGGGCACGATGATCGCCGTCGAGCGCGCGAAGCACGCAGCGGAGCTCGGTGCCGCCGCGATCGCTTCACGTCCGCCCTACTTCTGGCATCCGAAGCCGGCGATGGTTGCGGAGCACCTTGTCGCGATCGGTTCGGCGACGAAACTGCCGTTCTTCATCTGCACGCCGCCCGTGGAAGATCCGGGCACTCACATGACGGCCGAGGATGTGCTCGATGTCGTCAAGCGCCTGGACAATGTCGTGGGCCTGGTCGACGCGAGCATGCGCTTCGTCTTCATGGCGGAAGTCGCATCGAAAGGACCCGAGCTCCGGCCGGATTTCAGATTGATGGCCGGCACCGATTACATCGTCTCGAACAACGTCCTCGGCGGACGCGGCGCCTTTTCTCAGCTCGCGAGCGTCGCACCGATGCTCGCGCGCGAGCTCTACGAGCTGTGCTCGAAGCAGCAGTTCACGCAGGCGCGCAAGGCGCAGGAGCAGATCGCGACGCTCAACCATACGCTCAAGCAGGCCGGCTTCGCGGGCCTGAAAGGCGCGATGCGTGCGATGGGCCGCGACGTCGGCGTCCCGCGGCCGCCCGTCGATGCGCTCGGAGAAGTGGAAGCGGGTGTGCTCGGCGAGCGCATGGCTGCCATGACATTCCTCGAGCGGGAGCCGCGCGGATGGTAATGGCACGTCTCTTCGCCGCAGCGCTCGCACTGTGCGTCGCGTGCAGCGCCGGCGCGCAAGCGTGGACGCCGCAGAAGGCAGTGGAAGTCGTGGTGCCCACGGCGGCAGGGGGCGCCAACGACAACATCGCGCGCCTCATTCAAAGGATCATGCAGGACCAGAAGCTCGTGCCCACGCCTGTCGTGGTGATGAACAAGGCGGGCGGCAACCAGACGCTCGCGAGCGTCTACGTGCGCCAGCACCCGAACGACCCGCATTACCTGCTTTACTCGACCTCGAGTGTGCTGAGCGCGGAGATCACCGGGCTTTCGAAGATGCACTACACCGACCTCACGCCGATCGCGCTTCTCGTCACGGAGCACAGCGTCGTATCGGTGCGCGCTGATTCGCCGATTCGGAACATGAAAGACCTGATCGCGCAACTGAAGGCGGATCCGCAGTCGATCGCGTTCGGGATGGTGAGCCGCGGCGGCTCGAATCACGTCGCGCTCGCGCAGTCCGTGAAGGGCGCGGGAATCGATCCGAAGAAGTTGAAGACGATCGTCTTCAAGACCAACTCCGAGTCCTATCTCGGTGTCGTCGGCGGACACATTCATGCCGTGACCTCTTCGGCTACGGCGGCGCATCCTTTCCTGCAGCAGGGGAGCGTGCGCATCATCGGCATCACCGCACAGCAGCGCCAGTCGGGCGATTTCGCCGGCGTGCCGACGATGCGCGAGCAGGGCATCGACGTCCGGGTATCGAACTGGCGCGGCGTCTTCGCGCCGCCCGGAATCGCCGCGCGGCAGGCCGCGTACTGGGACGAAACATTCGCGAAGCTCGTCGCGACGGATGACTGGCAGAAAATGGTCGATCAGAACAATACGGAAGGTCAGTTCATGCGCAGCCGCGAATTCGCCAGGTTCCTCGAGAGCCAGTATGCCTTCTCGAAGGCGCTTCTCACCGAGCTTGGATTCGCGAAGCAACCATGACCGCGATGCTCGGTTTCGACGCGCTCGACGGCGCAATCGGCATGTCGGAAGCGATCGACCTCCTGGAGCGCACCATCGCGCACGAGGAAGCGGGACGAACGTCCGTCTCGCCGAAATTCGTCACAGAGTTCGAGAATGGCGTGATGCGCGTGCTGTTCGCCGCTGACGCCGAAGCGGGCTACTGTGCGATGAAGGCGTATCACAACGTGAAGAACGTCGGCACGCGCTACGTCGTGATGCTCTACGACATGAACGACGGCGAGCTCCTCGCGATTCTCGACGGCCGCCTGATCACGGATCTGCGCACCGGTGCAGCGAGCGGCGTGATCGCGCGCAAAGTGGACATTCGTGGACGCATCGCGGTCGGCATCCTGGGTTCAGGCAATCAGGCCCGCACCCAGCTCGAAGCGCTCGCTGCCGTGTACCCGTTCGAGCGCGCGGAAGTCTACAGCCCCACGGCCGTCAATCGGGAGCGTTACGCGCGCGAGATGTCCCGGAAACTGGGGCTGACGGTCGTTGCGGTGGATACGGCGGAAGCTGCCGTTCGCGGCAAGCAGGTCGTTGCGACTGCCAGTAACGCACGCACGAGCGAGCCGATCCTGCGCCGCGAGTGGCTCGACAACTGTCGGCTGCTATGCGCGGTTGGCAACACGCGAGCCAAGTTCGCCGAGATCGGCGCCGATACGTTCGGCAGGGCCGCATTCACAGTCGTGGATTCACGCCATGCTTTCAGCGAAGCGGGCGATCTGATCGCCGCTGCAAAGGCGGATGCGCTGTCGCACTCTAAACGGGCCATCCTCGGTGA
>DASRIK010000137.1:0-2105 GCA_035650035.1 Burkholderiales bacterium
ATTTATGAGAATCGTATCAGAACTTAGACTGTGGTTCTAATGCGCGCCGCCCACCGCCACTACGACTCGGAGAACATGAAAAGACTACGCTTTGCGCTCGCTGTGCTCACTCTTGCTGCGTCGGCCACGGCGCTTCCGGCGCATGCACAACAATCTTCGACGTCGGGACAGGGATACCCGTCCAAAACGATCCGTCTGATCGTGCCTTACGCACCCGGCGGCATTGTCGACTACGTCGGCCGCATCATCGGACAGCGACTCGCCGACACTTTCGCACAGAACGTGGTGGTCGATAACAGGCCAGGCGCGGGTGGCGTCGTCGGCGTCGACATCACGAGTAAAGCGACACCGGACGGCTATACGCTCGTGATCATGGATCCGGCGATCGTGATCAATCCGAGCCTCCTGCCGAAGGTGCCGTACGACATTCATCGGGATCTGCGTCCCGTGGCAATCATTTCGTCGTCGCCGCTCGTGCTGGCGGTTAACGCCAAAGTGCCTGCGAATAACATTCAGGAGCTCGTTACGCTCGCACGCGCGCAGCCAGGCAAGTTGAGCTTCGCTTCCGCCGGCGTCGGCACGACGCCGCACATGGCCGGTGAATTCTTCAAGGAGCGCATCAAGCAGGAGCTCGTGCACGTCCCCTACAAGGGCAGCGGTCCGGCGATGGCCGATCTCGTGGGTGGCCAGGTTCAAATGACGTTCAGCAGCATCACCGCGGCCCTGCCCTTCATCAAGGACGGGCGGCTGCGCGGACTCGCTACGACAGGTGAAAAGCGCGCGTCTGCGCTCTCGAACCTGCCGACCGTGATCGAATCCGGTTTTCCCGGGTTCGAAGTGAATCTCTGGCTAGCGCTTTTCGCGCCGTCGAAAACGCCGCCGGAAATCGTTGCGAAACTGAACGCCGAAACGCGCAAGGCGCTTCAGCTGCCGGAAGTGAAAGCCGCATTTGACAAGGTCGGCGCCGACCCCGTGGGCAGCACCACGCCCGAGGCCGCTGCTTTCGTGCAGAAAGAATTCAGAAAGTGGGCCGATGTGATCAAGTCGGCCAACATCAAACCGCAATGATTACATCTCCCCTCTCGCCTGTTGGGGAGGGATACGGTGAGAGAGAGACAGGGACCTCGAGTGACCGATAAGCGCGGAGTACTGTTCGTCCCTTACAAAGAGACACTCGGTCTCCTTGGTGTCAAAGAAGCCTTCGACGTCTGCGAGCGCGTCTACAGGATGCACGCGGAGGGCAGCGTCGTTCTCGCGTCGCCGCCGAGCTTCAAGCTCGACGTCGCGGAAGCCTTTCACAATCACTGGCATGTGAAAGGGGTATTCCTCAAGGACATCCCCGCAACGGGTGTTCGTCTCTACAACTATTACGACGACGGCGTTCGCAACACGGTCGGCGGGCTCGATTGCGCGCGCTACATCGTGCTCTCGGACCCTCGCACGGGCGAGCCACTCGCGATCGTCGACGAGCACTGGAGCTATGTGCTGAGAAGCGCCGCCTCGGCGGTGCTCGCGTGCAAGTGGGTCGGTCCCGCGAAGCCGAGAGTGCTGGGTCTCGTGGGCATCGGTTCGATGGGAGCGGCGGCGCTGCGCTGCCTCACGCATCTTTACAAGTTCGACGAAATCCGCTGCACGTCGCGGCGTCCCGAAACGCGGCGCGCGTTCGCCGCGAAATGGTCCGAAGCCGTTGGCACACCGGTAGTCACAAGGGAAAGCGTCGAAGAAGTCGTGCGCGGTGCGGACGTCATTGTGGGTGGCACGACATCCGGCGACATCGTCAGCCGCGAACCGTGGGTGAAGCCGGGCGCAACGTTCATTTCGCTCGCCCGGCGCGAGCTCGATCCCGCCGGCTGGTCGAAAATGGACAAGGTCGTGATCGACAGCTGGGAATTCAACATGCTCCAGAAGGACTTCAGGAACACCGTCCAGACCGGACTCTTCTCGCGCGAGCGCCTGTACGCGGAAATACAGGCGCTCGTCGTCGGCGAGAAGAAAGGCCGCGAGCGTGCGGACGAGCGCATCCTGATCCACACGACCGGGCTCGTCTCGCAGGACGTCGCGCTCGCCCATTTCATCTACGAGCAGGCGCTCGCGAAAGGCCTCGG
>DASRIK010000138.1:0-12378 GCA_035650035.1 Burkholderiales bacterium
AAGCGCTGCTTGAAGCGATCCATGAACACCACGAAACCGAGCTCGCTCGTGCAATGTCCCGGTGCGACGCGCTCGACTTTCAGTGAGTCGTGAAGGATGTCCGCGGTGCGCTGCACTTCATCCTGCGGCGCAAGGACAAGATGAAAACCACCCGTCACGATATACAGTTGCGGATCGATCTTGGCCGCGCCAGCAAGAATTTTCTCTACGCCCGGATGCGAGCACCCGACGATCACGGCCAGGCCCTTCGGCGTACGAACAGCGAGTGAAACCTCGTTCATCTCCATGGTGCCGGGTTTTTCCGAACGCGTCGTCAGAACGTAAAAACCGGGGAACATCTCGATGGTCTTCGTGACGATCTCGAAATTCCCGGATTCCCAGGCACTGCCGGATTGCAGGCGCTCCGGCGGGTTACCGCCAAAGTAGCGCATCTCCCCCGGCAGCGAAGGCTGCGGCTTGAGAAAACCGGGGGGAATGCGACCTCTGAAGAAAGCGCCTTCCTGCGGGGCATAGATCCTGACGCCCGAATTCTCCTGCAAGAGATAAGTGAGTCCGCTGGTATGGTCTCCGTGACGATGTGAGATCACGGCGGCATCGAGTTGTTTCAGATTGATGCCGAGCTGTCTGACGTTGTGTTCGAAAACTTTCGCGTTGTTGCCGGTGTCGAACAGGATGCGTTTGCCTCCATATTCCACCAGTGCGGCAAATCCCCAGTCTTTCTGAAGCGCCGACACCGGACCAAAAGCGTCGTAGAGGATCGTGATCCGCTTGGCGTCCTGTGCGTTGACGGCATGCGAGCTTGCCAACATCAGTGCTGCGCAAAACGCGCAGTAATAGCTTAAGCGCTTCATCGGTACCCACCCCCCTTTGGATGTTTACAGCGTCAAAACAATCTTTCCGACCGTCCGCCCCGCCTCCATCATCTCGTGAGCGCGCGCAGCCTCGCCGAGCGGCATCACAGTGGGCGCGGGCGGTCGCAGGCGCCCGGCCGCCATAAGGTCGATCGCGCGCTCCATCAGAGAACGTCGCAACTGACGCTCGTGGTCGAGCGCGTGAACGGAATAGCAGCGGACCCCGAGACTTTTGCCCAATCGTTTTCTGAGCTCCCCGAAAATGTCCGCGTCCGGCATCAGACCGCCGAGGATGGCGAACGAAACAAGCGTCCCCAAAGGCGCGAGCAGATCGAGATTGCTGACGAATGCCGCGCTGGGGCCGCCCATCGCATAGATGGCGTCCACGCCGCGATTTCCGGTCAGCGCCATCACGCGCGCACGCAGATCGTCCTTGCCGCGAATAAGAACGTGCTCGACACCCGCACGCTGCACGAACGCACGCTTCTCCTCGGTGCTGACGATGCCGATCGCCACCATGCCGTCGCACAGCGCCAGTTGAAGGAGTGCCATTCCGACGCCGCCGCTCGCGCCGTACGCGGCAACGCTCCGGGGCTTGCACACGCCGGACTCGTACAGCAGCGCGCCGGCGAGCTGGTAGTTCGGAAGACTCACTGCGTCGTTCGGCGCGATGGAGTCGGGAAGCAAAAACAGAGATGCCGCGGGAACGCAGATCGCCTCCGCGTAACAGCCTCCGCGGAACGGGAGCTCGCGCGAGCTCACGAGCACACGCTGCCCGACGCGCACACCGGTGACGTCACGTCCGAGCGTGTCGACGACGCCTGCCAGCTCGTTGCCCGGTATCGCGGGAAGCGGCGGCATCCAGTTGTAGACACCTTTACGCACGAGCATGTCGGCGCTGCTGATACCGATCGCCTGCGCGCGCACGCGCACTTCGCCCGCGGCAGGCTGCGGCAGCGGCAGCTCCTTCAGCTCGAGCACTTCCGGGCCTCCGCCTTTCTGCATCTGGATCGCTTTCATGTGGCGTATTATGGCCCGTGAGGAGGAAATAGAGATGTCCGCACGGAATCGCGCTGCCGCGACGTCAGTCGTCGCGCTGCTGCTCGCCGCACCGGTTGTCGTGTCAGCGCAAGGCTATCCGTCGAAGCCGTTGCGGATCATCATTCCGTTTCCACCAGGCGCCGCGACGGACATCACCGGACGTTACGTCGCGCAGAAGCTGGGCGAAGCTCTGGGCCAGCAGGCGCTCCCAGACAACCGGCCAGGGGCGAACGGCACGATCGGGCTCGAGCTCGCGGCAAAGGCACCGCCCGACGGCCATACGCTCGTGATCGGCCAGACCGGTAATCTCGCGATCAGTCCGAGCCTCACGAAGGTGGGCTACGATCCCGCGCGCGACTTTGCGCCGATCAGTCTGCTCATCGCCTCACCCCACGCGCTTGCGGTGCATCCTTCATTACCTGCGCATTCGCTCAAGGAGCTCGTCGTGCTCGCGCGCGCGAAGCCCGGACAGCTGAATTACGCTTCGACGGGCAGCGGCAGCGGCGGCCATCTCGGCATGGAGCTGCTGAAGAAAGCCACACGCACGGACATCGTCCATGTGCCGTACAAAGGCGGTGTTCCTGGGCTCACAGACCTCGTGGCCGGTCATGTCGCAATGATGTTCACATCGGCCCTCTCCACGGCCCAGTTCCAGAAAGCCGGCAAGGTCCGGGTGATCGCGTTGGGAAGCCTTCAGCGTTCACCGTCGCTGCCCAACGTGCCGACGATTGCCGAATCGGGTTATCCGGGCTTCGAAGTCATTTCGTGGTGGGGCATGCTCGGGCCGGCGGCGATGCCGAAAGACATCGTCGCGCGGCTGAACAGCGAGGTGGCAAAGATGATGAGCTCGACCGACGCCCGTGACCGTATCGCCGCGCTCGGCGCCGACATCGTGACGACCACGCCCGAGCGTTTCGCCGCCTACATCAAAAGCGAACAGGCGAAATGGGGTCAGGCGATCAGGGACAGCGGGGCGCGGGTGGATTGATGCGTCGCGCGCTGCGTTCTGTTCTGTACGTATGCGTAGTGGTGCTCTTCACTGCAGCAGGAGTGACCGTGACGGCAACAGACTGGAGGTCGTCGAGCCGCGAACCTGCCCGCCTCGCTCCGGATCCGGCGCTCGTAAGAGAGGCGGTCGTACAGGTGTACGGCGCGCGCGCGATGGGCGCGAAAGGCCTCTTCGGCGTGCACACGTGGATTGCGGTGAAAGGCACGGATGCACCCACGTGGACTGTGTATGAGGTGATCGGCTGGCGGCTGCGCTGGGCCGAAAGTGTGGTCGTCGTGCGTAACCGGCAGCCTGATGCGCGTTGGTTCGGCGGCGCGCCCGAGCTCTATGCCGACAAGCGAGGCGCCGATACTGACCTGCTGATCGAGCGCATCGATAAAGCGGCGCGAGCTTATCCCTATGCGGCCGAATACACGCTGTGGCCCGGGCCGAACTCCAATACGTTCACGGCATGGATCGGTCGCGCCGTGCCGGAGCTCGAAATCGATCTCCCGGCCACCGCCATCGGCAAGGATTATCTGGGAAGCTCGGTTTTTGCGGCCGCGCCCAGTGGCAGCGGATTTCAGATTTCGCTGGGTGGCGTTCTCGGTGTTGCCGCGAGCGGCGTCGAAGGCCTGGAGCTCAACATCCTCGGATTGACCTTCGGCGTGGGTCCGAGCGGCGTGAAGCTTCCGCTCGTGGGCTGCATCGGCGCGTGGCGGCCTATGCCCGTGTTAAAAGACGCACAGGCGGCGATATCCGCGCCGACGCGCACGGCGGCCGATTAGCTCCGCGTTCCTGACCTCGTGCCGACGCCTGTGAGCGTGTGACGCTGCGGCATTAGCGCCGCACACCGGTTATTCGGCAGGCTGGCGCTCGTCGTTCAGGTGCGGCTCCATGATTCGCGGGAAGGCGAATCCAAAAGTCATGAGAGCGATCACAAACCTGCCGAACCATAGCAGGCGCGCGCCGCGAGTCATCTGCGCCCATTTGAGATCGTGTTGTGGCTTGCTCGTATGTGCCATGACTCACTCCTTTCCCTTTTTGAAAAGATTCCGCATCATCAGCGCCGGCCCGCTGGGGTCGCCGGAATGGCGTAACCGCGAGCTCACGGGAACAAGCGTTCGAAACGCCTTCTCACCCACCAGATGTGCGTACTCGCGCGTTCCGTCCGGAAGAACCCGCCATGGACGCGAGACCCAGTGATAGCCGGGAGGTGCGGGCTCGCTTTCCACCTGTTGCAGGTCGACCACGATCGTCGTGCTGTCCGGCTTCTCACGCGCGAGCCACGTGCCGGTGCCAACGACGAAGGCCGTCGCAAGCACGGGCGCGCCGGTGTGGAGCCACGAGACATTGGCATCGACCCAGCCGCTGACGGCAGGGTCCGTAATAAGCATCTCGCCCGCGACCCAGCCGAGAAGCCCGCCGCCGACGGTGATGATGACCGGGAAGCGGTTCATCAGCTTCAGGATGACCGTGCTGCCGTAGATGATGAGCGGAATGCTCAGCCCGAGGCCGATGATGAGCAGCACGATGTTGCCCTTGGCTGCGGCAGCCACGCCCAGGACGTTGTCCAGGCTCATGACGAAATCGGCGACGATGATCGTCTTGATCGCACTCCAGAGATTCGAATGACCGTCGAGCTCGGTCTCGGCATCGTCGGGTATGAGCAGCTGAATGCCGATCCAGCCCAGAAGCACGGCGCCGATGATCTTCAGGTAAGGGAGCGCGAGCAGCGCGACGGCGAAAAACGTGAGAATGATCCGCAGCACGATGGCGCCAAAGCTGCCGAAGAGAATCGCGTGTTTCTGCTGCTTCGGCGGCAGCGCGCGGCTTGCCATCGCGATGACGACTGCGTTGTCCCCTGAAAGGAGAATGTTGATCATCATGATCTGGGCAAGCGAGACCCAGAACAGCGAAGTGGTGAACGTGTCCATCTGCGGTTATCTCCGGTCGCGTTGTAGGCGTTACGTGCCGGAGACTACGCGCCGATCATGGACACACCATTTCGCCCAGATGACGCCGGGCACACGCGAAGATGAACGCAAGCTGAACGCGCGGCGCGCGCCTCGCCGCGTCTTGCTAGCGCTGGCTTGCCGGGGGGAAGGAAAGCGTGAAGGTGTTGCCCCGGCCATCCAAGTCGTCGGATGGCGTGATGGTCGCGCCGTGAAGATGCGCGATTTCCTGCGCGATTGCGAGCCCGAGTCCGCTGCCGCGTTCGGCCGTTCCGAGGACACGGTAGAAACGCTGAAAGATACGCTGACGGTCTGCGGCCGGTATCGTCGGGCCGTCGTCGCTCACGGAGAGTGCCGGCGCGCCCCCGTCGACTACACGCACCGTCACACGGCCCCGTTGAGGTGTATACCGCAGGGCATTGTCCAGCAGATTGTCCAGGAGCTCGCGAAGGCGCACGGGATCGCCTTGCACCGTCACACCCGCTTTTTCGCCTTCATAGCCGAGGTCGATTTCCTTCCTGAGCGCCTCGTTGACCCAGTCAGCAGTAGCGTCGAACGCGAGCGCCGCGAGGTCGACGGGGCCAACTGTCATCGTGCGCGCGGCCTCGGGTTCATTGCGGGCGAGGGCGAGCAGCTGCGATACGAGGTGTGACAGGCGTTCGAGACCGACCTGGATCTTCGTGAGGGACTCGCGCGTCGGCTGCCCATCCGGCTCGTTCAGCGCGAGCTCGAGCTGCGCCTGAAGCGCGGCAACGGGAGTCTTGAGCTGATGTGCGGCATCGGCGGTGAACCGGTCCTGCATCGTAAGCGCGTTATCGAGGCGCTCCAGAAGCTGGTTGATTGCGTCCATCAGCGGGCGCACCTCTCCCGGCACCTGCGAGACCCTCACCGGACTTCGATCGCGGTACGAGCGTGCGGCGATCGCCTGCTGGAGCGAAGCCAGGGGCGAGAGTCCCTTGACGACGCCAACCCACACGATTACGCACGCAAAAAGGATGAGCAGTACCTGAGGCAACACCACGCTCAGCACGATCTCACCCGTGAGCTCCCGCCGCTTTACTTTGGTTTCGGCAATACGCACGATGGCCTGAGGCGTGCGCGGATCGCCTCTGCGGAAGACCCAGAGCTCGGCCACTCGCACGGGCTCGCCTTCGATTTCGCCCTCGTACAGGAGCTCGGCAGCGTTGGCGCCGCTGCCTCGACGCGGGCTGGCGAACCTGGTCCCATCGATCAGCTCGCCGCTGGGGGTCGTGATTTCGTAATACAGCTTGTCTGCGACGTCCGTAAAAATAACCGCACGCGCCGGTTCCGGCATATCGAAGCGTACACGGCCGTCGTCGCTACGCAGGTGGATGGACGTGTCTCGCGCGATTTCCAGCAATGCACGGTCGTGCGCACGCTCGGAAGAGCGCAGTGCGAACCAGTAGCTTACGGCCGTGTCGGCCGTGAGCAGCAATCCGAGCGGCAGCAGCAGCCATCGCAGCAGCTTCGTGCGCAGCAGGGGCTGCTCAGCCGGCACGTACCTTCTCTATGAGGTAGCCCATGCCGCGGATCGTGCGGATGTCCACGCCGGAAGGCTCCAGCTTCTTCCTGAGTCGATATACGAACGCCTCCACCACATTGCTCGAAGAAGCCTCTTCCCATCCGTAGAGCTTCTCGACGATCTGCTGCTTCGTAACCACCTTGCCTGCGCGTGTGAGGAGCAACTCGGCAACGGCAAACTCGCGCGCGGAAAGATCGACAGGCTCGTCGTCGGCAAACAGCCGCCGGCCCGCGATATCCAGGCGCAGGCGGCCGTGAATCACATCCGAGCCGGCACCGGCGTGCGTGCGGCGAACTACCGCCCGGACACGCGCTTCCAGCTCCGACAGGTGAAAAGGCTTGGTGATGTAGTCATCGGCACCGCAGTCGAGCCCGTCAACGCGGTCCTCGAGGCTGTCGCGAACCGTGATCAGAATGACCGGCACTGTCGAGCGCCTTGCCCGCAGGCGTCTGAGCACTTCCAGGCCATTCATTCTCGGCAACGCGATGTCAAGCAGCACGAGATCATAGGCGTTGGCGACGAGCGCTTCGTCCGCTGCTTCTCCGCTGATGACGAGATCAACGGCGTGTGCGTTCTGCTGAAACGCACGCACCACTGCGTCCGCAAGCAGCGAGTCGTCTTCGACCAGAAGAATACGCAACGCGTCAGATCCATGCTGAAGGCGAAGCGCATATGCTACTCGACATCGGGCAGGGGTATGCGTCGCGTGCTTGCCCGCTCGCGCCTCACCCTGCTTTGCCGGTTTGCGGAACGGGCGTCACTTTTGCTTTGGATCGCACGATGAGCAGGATCCTGATGACGATGAACGAAGACGCGCGCCTGACGTGCCGCGATTGTTTTGGCGTCACTTACAAGGTCGACGAGCATGACTGCCTGCACTATGCGGCGGGTCTGGAAAAGCTGGGCCACGCCGTGTTTTTCGTCAACTGGAACGATCTTCGCGGGAGGCAGTTCTGTCGCATGTTCAGCCACGGCGAGCGCAGATTCGTCGAGCCGGTGCCGCTCGAAGACATGGACCTGATCTGGGTCTATCAGATGGAAGGGTTCTACGCCCAGCTCTCGCGGTTCCTTGAAATGGTGGACGCGTTCGAGAGCGCCTGCGCCCGAGTCATCAACGACCCGAAAACGGTCAGACACAACCTGGGAAAGGAATATCTCTGGGCACTCGAGGCGAAAGGCATCCGCGTGATACCGACGTATCGGGTCGATGACGAGATCGTGCGGCGGCTCGCCGCCGGCGAACGTTTCGTGCTGAAGCCGCTGTTTGGCGAGAGAGGAAAGGACGTGCTTCTCGCGAGTACGCCGGACGACCTCGCGGGGATTGCATCGCGCGAGGAGCACTACATCGCCCAGGAGTACATGCCGGGCGTGCGCGAAGGTGAAAGAAGTTTGATATTCCTCGGCTTCGACTACCAGCACGCGGTTCTGAAGCGCCCCAGCCCGGACAGACCCCAGGAATTCCGCTGCAACGAGTCGCTCGGCGGTACTGTCTCGGTTTATGAGCCCACATCGAGCGAGCTTGCTTATGCCCAGCAAGTGCTGCGCGCGTATGCGTCACTTGGCTGCCCGGTGCACTACAGCCGTATCGACTTCGTCTCGACGCCCGATGGGCCGGCGCTGATGGAAGCCGAGCTACTGAATCCTGCGGCGTTCGCGAACTATTCGGGCAAAGGCGAAATCTTCGGCCGGGCAGTTGCCGCATATCTCGATGCGTTGATGGCGCACGAGCCCGAGCATCATACCGGCGTGGTTGCGCGCTGAGCTCTCGCCGAGCTGCGCGAGCCTCTGACCAGATCGACGAAGTACTTCACGAGCGCGGGTCGCGCATCGACGATGCAGTCCCAGTTTCGATACTCGGTGAAAATGGTGCCGCAGCCGTTGATCTC
The DNA here is from genome assembly GCA_035650035.1 of Burkholderiales bacterium. Classification (GTDB taxonomy): domain Bacteria; phylum Pseudomonadota; class Gammaproteobacteria; order Burkholderiales; family SG8-41; genus JAQGMV01. The sequence continues at coordinate 8,265 of DASRIK010000138.1, forward strand.
GTTGATCCTGTCCCCGATGAAATCGATCGAGCCCACGGTCAGGCCGGAGACGCGGCACAGCCGTTCAGCCGCCGTGACGTCGGCGCGAAAGCCATCCACCTGATCATCATATGCAGCGACGCGGTAATCGGCGGCACTGCCGGACCAGGGCGTCGCGCGGCCACTGCTTTTACGGCCCGCGACAAAACGGCCACCCACGAACCACAGGCGTTTTTCGTCTCCCGGCAGGTAGGGTTGGAAGCAGTAATCGCCGAGATCGCGGTCGCCGTGTTCGGCCAGTTCTTCTTCGAAGCGCCGCACATCCGCGCCGTTCAGAAGCCGTCGCGCGCCCCCGCCGCCGCCACCCCAGTCGAGCTTCGCGACGATAGCTCCGCGCTCGTTCCGGAACGCGTAAACCTCATCGATCGTCGAGAACAGGCGTGTCGGAATGATCCGAAAGCGCTCCGGGTCGAGACCTGCGAACCAGCTCTTCAGCGTTCGCGCTTCGACGTGCGGTTCGTTCACCACGCGTACGACTTTGCCCGTATCGACAGGCGCCTGATGAAATTCCAGCTGGGCACGGAAAAAATCGCGCCGTTTCGCAAACCCGAGAGCACGATGGTCGAGATAGTAGCCATCGCTGTAAATAATCCACAGGTCCGCGACCGGCATGATCATGCCGAGCTCTTCGAACCGGCCGCCGCGCATGCGCCGGTATGCGCGCACACGCCCGCTTGCGAAGTCGTAGCTGCCGGCCGGGATCACGAGAAGATCGGCACATTTGTCGAGAGCGGTGACGAGCGAGCGCTGCGTCATGTGCCGCCTGCCTGCCACCAGACCGGGCCCCACCGTGATCAGCACCCGCCGGCGCGGCTTCATGTGTTATCCCGTAACAGCCACGGGGCTGCGAACGGGCGCAAGCTCGAAATCGAGCCGGCGTGCGATGCGGGCGAACTTGTCTTCGAGCTCGCCCCCGGAACCAGCGCCGATGTTGACGAGCCCGTAGCGGAAGCTCTGCGCATCCTGCATCTGGTCGGACAGGTTACGCCCCGGCGTCGCGTGGATTTCGATTTTCGCGCCGGGGTAATCGGCCTCGATTGCGGCGATCGTCTGCTCAGACGGGGTGGTCACGACGCGCTTGTCCTCGAACGTTCGCAACACGCAGCTCGCGGCTAACTTGAACTCGCCCATTCCGCTCTCGAACTGCGGCTCTTGACCGAGCGCGAGCTGCAGCAGGACCGAGAACGTGCTCCGGCCGTCGACTTTCATGAAAAGATCGGCGAATTGCGAAGCGATCTTCGGATTCACTTCGATGACGTGGATGCGGTCGGTGCGCTCATCGTAGAAGAGCTCGATATTGAAAGGCGCGTTGTCGTAGCCGAGTCCAGTCATGAGCGTTCGGGCGATGTCCGTCATGCGTACCTGCACGGCCTCGCTCAGGCGCGACGGGTACTGGAAACGCTCGAACGAGAGCGTGCCTGGAAACATGATCGCATCGAGTATGCCCATCACGTGCACGTTGCCGCGATGGACATACCCTTCGAGAGAGACCTGCGCTCCTTCGAGCAGCGATTCGACGAGCAGATAGGAAGTGCCGAGCGGGTACGTCGTATACGTCTTCAGCATTTCATCGAACGGCTTCGTGAATCCTTCCGGCAAAAGCGCTACGGGAAGGACGTTCCGTAGCTTCCTCGCGTCCTCGACCCTGTGAGCGTTCATCGACATGCAGGACTTGACCGGCTTCACGAACACCGGGAAGCGGATCCCTTCAGCCGCCGGGAGCGGCTTTTTCGGATCCAGCAGGCGGAACTCGGGGACGGCGTGCGGGACGAAGCGTTGCTGCGCCAGGCGCGAATAGTACTTGTGCTCGCACGAGAGCACGCTGTGCGCCGTCGGGCCGGGGAGGTGGAGCGCCTGAGCGATGATGCTGCAGACACTCATGCCCGGATAGCCCACGCCGGAGGTGACGCCGCTCAAGCCCGCGTCCCGGTAGCGGTCTACCGTGTCGTCTATGAGCGCAAGCATGTCGAGCGGCGGAAGGTCCGTCGGCGGGTGCCTGCAGAGGAACCGGTCGAAATAATCGCCGCAGAACTCGTCGAAGATGATTTCACAGCCGAGCGCCTCTGCGAGCGCCGGCAGATCGCGGTATTCACGCCGAGTCGGGCAGAGGACGAGTATTTTCTTCAGGGCTGCCTCGCGAGCCGTATCCGGGGACGTAACTACCTCGCGCGGCAGCAAAGTACGTTCCGGGACGTCAAGGTTGCCACATCGGTCTTGCGGCCAGCGCTTTGTCCACGTGCGACCGCTCGAAGAAAACGAACGCGTCGAAGTGGTCGCGCGGCACGATCTCGACGCCGCTTTCATAGGGCCCGGGGTAGTTCTGATTCTGGATCCACCATCTCGCATGTTCGGCAAGAAAGCCGGCGTTCGACAAGAAGAACGAGAAGGCATGGCCGGTGTCGTGCAGTTTCTTGTCGATGGAGTTCCGGGCGATCGGAAGCGACCATGGGCCCTGCGTTCCGCTCGCTTCGTAAGCCGTGAGGGCAATGTTGAAGACTTTCTTCTTGCTCATGCGGGTAAAAAAGAAAATGCCGGATTTGATGTCGCCGAATCCCCACCAATCGGCGCGCGAGCGGTTGTGCGATACGTGGCTCGTATGAGCGGCCACGATCGCTCGCGAGGCGGCATGTTTTTCCATGACCAGCATGATATTTCGGCCTTGTGCCTCGTCGCGCGCGTTCCAGCTCAGAATATCGTCCGACCAGTTGTAGTGGTAAAAACCCAGCCAGCCGAGGACGGTCGAAGCGGACAGCGCGAGCTCGAAGGCATCGTCGGCGCTCGTCTCTTTCTTCTTCTTTTTTGCGTTGCCGTATTCCCGGGCCGTATTGAATAGCGTAAGCAGGCTCGTGCGGCATGCTTCGTAATCGCTTTCGGGAACGAACTTGCCGTTGCTCTGCACTCGCGCAAGAACGACTTCGATGTGCGCCCAGGACGACGCCGCGTGACCCGGGCAGAGTTTCAGGATGCGTTCCAACAGTGAAGGATCGATGCCGGTACGCGGACCCAGACTCTGGATCCTCGAGTAGTGCTCCCAGGGCCTGTCCCAGATGTCCATGCCGCGGAATACGATCGCATCCTTCGCGTTGGCACGATTGAAATCGCACACCCACTCCCACAACGGCCCGTCCGAGGCTGTAGGCATGTAGAGGACATCGAGCGGCGCGGGTGTCTTTTCAGTCGTGCAGGATGAGACCCACCGTGCCAGCTCCATGCTTCGTAACGTCGGGTTTTCCCAAAGCACGACCCGGAATCCATGCCTGGACACGAGGTAGCGAATGAGCCGCGTCTGGATCTTGAGCATCGCCGAAGAGCCATGAACGGTTTCTCCGATCGCGACGACGTCCGACGCCGCAACGCGTTCGTCGATGAGCGCTGAAAGCTGAGCGTCCGTAACTTGTTCGGGCGTCGTCTTGAGCTCAGTCACACCCGTCAGAGCGCCGGATGCGGATGTGCTCAGAAGAATTGCCATGACCATCGCGACGAACTTCATATGAGCTGTAATATAAACCGTAAGCAATCCGGGAGTATTCATGCAGACTGACGACGACCTGCGTCTGCTCGATCCGCGTGGCCAGCTTCGGCTCGCGCGCATCACGCTTGCGCGCCGACCGAGCCGTTCCGCGCTCGCGGCCGGTACGCTGCTTTTTTACGACAACGAGAAAATGGACGTCGGTCATTACGGTCTCATCTACCCGCGCATCAAGGAAGGCCTGCGACGGGAAGGGATCTCCGCATTTACCGATCGGCGTGCATCGATTCGCGGGAAGACGAGCGCAGGCATTGCCGCGATGGCGCGCGAACTCAGCGAGCTCGGCGCGGCTGCGGCCGTTATCGGGCTCGCCGACATGGGCGTGAGCCCGGCGATGGTGGCGCTGGCTGTCGAGATGGAGCGTCTCGGCTTGCCCACCGTGTGCCTCACTGCCCGTCCCGGTTCGCGGCTCGCGATTGCGCATGCCCACTATCGCGCCGGTTCGTTGTGTCTCGTGCCTTTCGACATTTTTCCGGCGAGCGATGAAAAGACGGTGAACCGCGAAATCGACGCGTGCGTCTCGCACTTCATCGCGATGCTTACCGC
>DASRIK010000139.1:0-9629 GCA_035650035.1 Burkholderiales bacterium
GAGGGCACGAGCATCGGCGCACACGCGGTGATCAAACGCTACACGCGCATGGGACGGGAGAATCGCGTTTCCGAGCACGTGGTCATCGGCGGAGAACCGCAGGACTACAAGTTCAACGGTTGCCGCAGCTACGTCTCGATCGGCGACGGCAATCTCATCCGAGAGTCCGTCACGATACACCGCGGCAGCACGCCTGAAGCGCACACCACGATCGGAGACAGGTGTTTTCTCATGGTGGCGTCGCACGTCGCCCACGATTGTCAGCTCGGCAACGGCGTCGTGCTTACGAACAGCGCGCTGCTGGCGGGATTCGTGAGCATAGCGGACGGGGCGATCATTTCCGGCAATGTCGTCATACATCAGTTCTGCCGTGTGGGCCGGCTCGCATTCGTGGGAGGCGGGGCACGGGTAAGCCAGGACTGTCTGCCGTTCATCATCACGGAAGGTTCTCCTGCGCGAGCGCGCGCGCTGAACGCGGTGGGGCTGAGACGTGCGGGCACGGAGGCGACGGAAATCACTGCGCTGAAGCGCGCGCTTCACGTGCTTCGCACCGCGCCGCGACTGGAAGACGCATTGGAGGAGCTCGATACCGACGCTTCAGCTTCGGTGGCGGAGCTCGTGCGGTTCATCCGCAGCTCGAAGCGCGGCTTTTCGCATCCCAGACTTTGAGCGTGCGTCGCGTCATCGGCCGGATGGTTACGCATCTGGTTCTCGTTCTTATCTGGCTGCTTCATTTCCTGCCGCTGCCGCTGCTTGCGCCCTGCGGGCGCGCAATCGGACTGCTGTTCTATGTCGCGCTGCGTAAGCGGCGCCGCATAGGCCTCACGAACCTGCGACTTTGCTTCCCGGAGTGCGGCGATGCCGAACGCCGCCGGCTCCTGCGCAAACACTTTCAGGCGTTCGGACGTGCGATCGTCGAGCGCGGCATTTTGTGGTGGTCGTCCGAAAGACGCGTGAAAAGGCTCGTGCATATCGAGGGCCTGGAGAACTGGCTCGCGGTTCGAAACCGGCCCGTCATCTGGCTTGCGCCCCATTTCGTGGGTCTGGACATGGGCGGCAGCCGGGCCGCCACGGAGTTTCAGGTCGCATCCATGTACACCCGCCAGAGCAATCCCGTGTTCGATTCCTTCCTGTACCGGGGACGCACGCGGTTCGTCAGGCCGCGGCTTTTCTCGCGGCAGGAAGGCATACGCCGGCTCGTTCGCGCGATGCGCGAAGGATTGCCGTTCTATTACTTGCCCGACATGGATTTCGGGCCGCGCGATTCGGTGTTCGTGCCGTTCTTCGGCGTGCCGACCGCGACCATCACGGGCCTTTCACGGATCGCGAAACTTGCAGACGCCGTCGTCGTGCCGGTCGTGACGGAGCAGCTGCCCGGCGGCAAAGGCTACATTCTTCGCTTCTACCCGTCGTGGACCCATTTTCCGACGGACGACCCGGAGGCCGACGCGCGGCGCATGAACGCGTTCATCGAAGCCCGTGTGCGCGAGATCCCGGAGCAGTATCACTGGCTCCATAAACGCTTCAAGACGCGGCCGCCCGGGCTCGCGCGCGTCTACTGACGGTTGGCCCGACGCGCGCACACAGGCAGAATGCCGCGATGCCCACCTCGAAGACTCTTATTGCCGGTGTGATCGGCGTCGGATCGCTCGGCCGCTACCACGCGCAGAAATACGCGACGCTTCCCGGAGTGGAGCTGTACGGCGTTGCCGATATCGATGAGAACCGTGCCCGAGCCGTTTCGAACGAAGTCGGCTGCCGCGCCTTCATCGACTATCGCGCGCTCCTGTCGCATGTGGACATCGTGTCGGTCGTCGTGCCGACCGAAGCGCATTTCGAGGTCGGCAGCGCGTGCGTCGAGGCCGGCGCGCACGTGCTCGTCGAAAAGCCGATCACGCGCACGCTGGAAGAAGCGGACGCGCTGATCGCGCTCGCCGAGCGGCGCAGCCTCGTGCTCGCGGTCGGCCACCTCGAGCGTTTCAATCCGGCTTTCGCCGAGCTCTCCGGCATGCTCGACCGCCCGTTTTTCATGGAAGCGGAACGCCTGGGCGGGTTCAAGGGACGTGGCACCGACGTCGACGTCGTGCTCGACCTCATGATCCACGATCTCGATCTCATGCTCGCCATCATGCCTTCTAAAGTCGTGTCGGTTTCGGCCTGCGGCTTCCGCGTGCTGACGGACCACGTCGACATCGCGAACGCGCGCTTCGAGTTCGCCGACGGCGCAGTGGCGGACCTGTCGGCAAGCCGCGTGAGCCGCATGCCCGTGCGCAAGCTGCGCGTTTTCGGCACGAAGTTCTACGCTTCCGCGGATTTGCAGCTTCCGGAGCTGCGCGTCGAGCGCTCCGCGGCGCCGGACGGCTCGGGCAGCGTCGCCCAGAGCTATCCCAAGCCCGACGCGCTGCTCACGGAGATCGAAGCTTTCGTTGCGGCGGTACGAGGCGGGGCCGGCCGCATCGTGAGCGGCGCGGAAGGCCGTGCGGCCCTCGCCCTCGCGCTCGAAGTGAACAGCGGCATACATGCGCGGCTCGAGCGCCTGCAAATCGGCCGCGAGGGCACGTGACAGTCACGATCGCACCACTGGCAGCGGAGCAGATCGGAACGCTCTGCGCGCTCGCCCGCGAGATCTGGAGGCAACACTATCCAGCGATCATCGGCACGGCTCAGACGGAATACATGCTTGCGCAGCGCTACGATCCTGAAGTCGTGCGGGCCGAGCTCGCGCGCGAGGACATCTGTTGGGACACGCTGTGGGAAGCCGACTCGATGGTCGCGTTTGCGTCATCGTTTCCTCTGGAAGACAGGGACGCCGTCAAGCTCGACAAGCTATACGTACACCCGACGAGGCAGCGCATGGGTTATGGCCGTGCGCTGCTCGATCATGTCTGCGATCGGGCGGCGCGGATGAGCCATTCGAAAGTGCTGCTCGCCGTGAACAAGCGCAACGTTTCCGCCATTGCCGCATATCGCAAGCACGGCTTCGAAATCATCGAGGCTGTCGTCAAAGACATCGGCGGCGGTTTCGTGATGGACGACTACATCATGGTGAGGGTGGTGGAAGGCGCGAAGCCAAAGGCGCAATCGCATGCGTCTTAAATTCACGAAGATGCATGGGCTCGGAAACGACTTTGTCGTGCTCGATGCGATCGTGCACCCGATCGCGCTCACGCCGGCAGAGCTTCGTCATATCGCGGACCGGCATTTCGGTATCGGATGCGATCAGATCCTGCAGGTCGAGCGTCCACGGGACCCCGGAACGGATTTCTACTATCGGATCTTCAACGCGGACGGCGGCGAAGTCGAACAATGCGGCAACGGTGCGCGGTGCTTCGTGCGCTACGTGCACGAGCGCGGGCTCACGCAGAAAAAAGAAATTCGCGTCGGCACGAAAGGGGGAGTGATCGTGCCGCGCCTCGAAGCGGACGGTCAGGTCACGGTCGACATGGGTATTCCGCAATTCGAACCGACAGCCGTGCCGTTCCATGCACCGGCGCGCGCGTTCACTTACGAGCTCGAGCTCCCCGGGAAGGTCGTCGAAGTGAGCGTGCTCTCGATGGGTAATCCGCACGCTGTGCAAATCGTTTCCGACGTCGAGACAGCCGCAGTGGAGACGCAAGGTCCGCAAATAGAGCGACACGCGCGTTTTCCGCGCCGGGTGAATGCCGGTTTCGTGCAGATCGTCGACCGTCGACGCGTGCGCCTGCGCGTGTACGAGCGTGGTGCGGGTGAGACCCTCGCGTGCGGTACGGGCGCCTGCGCCGCGGTCGTGGCCTGCATTACGCGTGGCGTGCTGGACCGGGAGCGGGTGACAGTCGAGACGCGCGGTGGAGAGCTCTCCGTGTCGTGGGCTGGGGAAGGGCAGCCTGTCCTCATGACCGGACCTGCCGTAACCGTGTTCGAAGGCGAGATCGCGCTGCCTGGTTCGATCTAGGCAAAATGCACGTGCTTGATATACTCGGCGGTAGCGCACGCGGAAATCAGATCAAACAACGGGCAGCCCAGGGACAACGTGCACGAAACGACGACAACCGACGACGCGGTAGCGAATTACCTCCAGGAACATCCCGAATTCTTCGAGCAGTACGCCGACCTGCTCGCCGACATTTACATCCCTCACCCGCACGGTGGCCGCGCGATCCCGATCAGCGAGCGCCAGATCCTCACGCTCCGGGAACGATGCAAGCAGCTCGAGACGAAGCTTCGCGAAGTGATCCGGTTCGGCGAAGACAACGACGCGATCGGCGAGAAAGTCCACCGGCTAGCGATCGCTTTGCTCGCTGCGCCCGACGCGGCGACGCTCGTGAACGCGATCGATTTCAACCTGCGCGAGGATTTCGCCGTCCCTCATGTAGCCTTGCGCCTCTGCGGCACCCATGCTGGCCCGCAAGCCGGCGCAGTCCAGCCGGCCAGCGATGCCACGCGCCAGTATGCGGAAGCGCTGACGTCGCCGTATTGCGGCGCGCATCCGCCGGCGGAAGTCGTCGCCGAGCTTTTCGGCGAGTCGTCCACGCTGCTGAAATCGTTCTCGATGATTCCGCTTCGTATGGGCGACGCAGCCGGCGTGCTCGCGCTGGCGAGCGAAGACGCGCAGCGCTTCTATCCCGAAATGGGAACGCTGTATCTGAAGCGCATCGGCGAAATGGTCGCGACGGCGCTGTCTCGTCAGCTGTCCTGACCCCCCTTGGCGGTGATGAGTAACGAGTGACGGGTAAACCCGCAAAGGGCGTCACGGACGCACCGTCATCGAAAGTCCGCGCCAGCTCACAAAAGCTGCTCCAGCAGTACATCAGGCACCTCACGCACGAACGGCGGCTGAGCGACCATACCGCGGAGAGTTACCAGCGAGACCTCGACGCGCTCCTTGCGTGCGCGGGCGAAACAGAGCTGCGCGATCTGCAGGTGCACGATATCCGGCGCTTCGTCAGCCGATTGCACGGGAGCGGTCTTGCGCCACGGTCGATCGCCCGACTGCTGTCCGCGTGGCGTGGCTTATATCGATATCTCGCGCGCGACCATGGCTACCCGGAAAATCCCTGCCTCGGAATACGTGCGCCGAAAGCTGCGCGTCGTCTGCCACATGCCCTGTCGCCTGATGAAGCTCACCGGCTGCTGGAAACGGACGCGGACGCAATGCTCGCGGTACGCGACAAAGCGATGTTCGAGCTGCTTTATTCCTCCGGGCTGCGCCTTGCGGAGCTGATCCGCCTCGCGCCTGTCGACGTGAACTACGACGACGCAACGGTCCGCGTCACGGGTAAGGGCTCCAAGACGCGCATCGTGCCGGTTGGATCTCACGCGCTCGCCGCGCTGGAATCGTGGCTCGAGATGCGCGCCCAGATACGTGCGCTGCAAGCCGACGCATTGTTCGTCAATCGTGCAGGCCGGCGCCTCACGCCACGCTCGGTGCAGCTGAGGCTGAAAGCGTGGGCGCTGAAGCAAGGCGTGCCCACGCGCGTCCATCCGCACGTGCTGCGGCATTCGTTCGCTTCGCACGTGCTGCAGTCGAGCGGCGATTTGCGCGCAGTGCAGGAAATGCTCGGCCATGCGAGTATTTCGTCCACGCAGGTGTACACGCACCTCGATTTCCAGCATCTGGCGAAGGTTTACGATGCGGCGCACCCACGGGCGCGGGCGGACAGGAAAAAGCCCCACCACGACGGACACAGAAGCAAAAAAGCCCACTCCAAGTCGTGAGCGCGCCGGTGCACGCGCGGCTGCTCGCGCGGACACGGTGAAAACGCTCGTTCTCAAACCCGGCCGCGAAAAATCGCTCGTGCGGCGGCACCCCTGGGTATTCTCGGGAGCGATTGCCGAGGTGGACCGCCAACCCGAGAGCGGCGAAACGGTGCAGGTGCGGTCGAGCGCGGGCGAGCCGCTCGCGATGGCCGCATACAGTCCACATTCTCAGATCCGTGCGCGCGTGTGGGCCTGGGGCGATGCGCAAATCGATACGCGTTTTTTCACTGCCCGCATCCAGGACGCCGCTTCGGCCCGCACAGCTCTTCGCATCGACCAATGGAGCGATGCATGGCGACTGGTGCACGGCGAGTCCGACGGGCTGCCCGGCATCATCGCGGACCGCTACGGCGACACGGCGGTCATGCAGCTCCTCAGTGCGGGGGCCGAACGCTGGCGCGACGCAATTGCGGATACGTTGTGCGCACTTCCGGGTATCACGCGCGTGTGGGAACGGTCGGACGCCGACGTGCGCGAGCTCGAAGGGCTCAAGCCGCGTAACGGGCTTTCGAGAGGAACGCCGCTTCCCGGTGCGCCCGTCGTTCACGAGCACGGGCTCGAGTTCAAGGTCGAGATCGATGCGGGCCACAAGACCGGTTTCTATCTGGATCAACGCGATAACCGCCTGCTCTTACGCAGGCTCGTGCGGGGAAAAGACGTGCTCGACTGCTTCTGCTATACGGGCGGCTTCAGCGTGAACGCGCTGCACGGCGGTGCACGCTCGCTGCTCGCGATCGACAGCTCGGCCCTTGCGCTCGACATGGCTCGCGCCAATGCGCGCCTGAACGGTTTGGCTGAAGCCGAATGGCTCGACGCCGATGTGTTCCAGTCCCTTCGCCGCCTGCGAGACCAGGGACGCTCGTTCGACGTGATCGTGCTCGACCCGCCGAAGTTCGCACCGACCGCCGCACACGCGGAACGCGCTTCACGTGCTTACAAGGACATCAACCTGCTCGCATTCAAGATGCTGCGGCCCGGTGGGTTCCTGATGACGTTCTCGTGCTCGGGCGGTGTCTCGGCAGAGCTTTTTCAGAAAATCGTTGCAGGCGCGGCGCTGGACGCCGGGGTAGAAGCGCGCATTGAATCGTGGCTGCATGCTGCAGCGGACCATCCGGTGGCGCTCAGCTTTCCGGAGAGTGAGTACCTGAAAGGTCTGCTTTGCCGAGTAGCAGCGTAACGAAGGCTACGCTCACGGCGAACGGGCGACGCAGGGCTCGCGATGACATTCATGCGCGCGAGCCGCCGTTCCAGCCGAGGAGATTGAGGAACTCCCGCCGCGTCTTCGGACCGTAGGTGAGGTAATGCGGATCGGGCCGCTCTGAGTATGCCGTGCGCTCCCGCGCGATCGCATCGCGGGTCGTGTACTTTTTGACTTCGGCGGCGCTGACGTTGTAAACGCGTGCGGCGTTCAAGCCGAAGATTTTCGCGCGCAGCGCCGGCGTAATCTCCGCGTAGCCGTGCTTTTCGCGCAGCGCCGGCGCGATCTGGAACGTGCGGAATGCCTGGATCTGGTCCTGCGGCGAGCCGTACCAGATTGAATCCGTTCCCCAGAGAACGTTCCCTTCGCCGCAGTACTTCACGAGCTTGCCGACAGCGTGAGCCGCTGCCGTCGGATCGCGCATGAGAAAGCGCCACGTGCTGCCAAGCTCCGCGTAGACGTTCGATCCGGGCTTCACGTCGTTTTCGACGAGTGAACGGATCAGCGTGTCGATCCCGTCGCGCCTGGCGCCGTGATCGTAAGGTCGCTCGACCACGTCGGTCACGAAGCCCGAGTGATAGATCAGGAAGCTCACGTCGGGGAAGCGACTGGCGGCTACTCCGATGTCGCTGCACTGGCTGTGTTCGTACGACTCCTTGCCGAACGGCAATCCTTTGTGAACGCAGACGACCTTCACACCGAGGGCGCGCGCTTTCTCGATCAGACGCGTGCCGATCTGGTCCGAGAGGAAGAAACCTTTTCCGTCCGGTCCCCACTGCGTGTACGTCTTCCATGCGCTCACGCCCCAGCGCTCTTTCAGCTCGTCCATGCCTTCGACATCGCCGGGCTGATTGGGATTCACGCGGCCGTGAATCATGAGGCGATGCGTGCCCTGCAGGCGATCGACGATTCTTCGCACCGCGTCGGCGGCTTCCATTGTCAGCGGCTCGGCATCGCGCCGTGCCGGGACGAACGAGAGCACCATCATGTCCGTGTCGCTGTCGAGGAAGACGTCCTTCACGAACTCGTCCGGACCGAGGCATGCCAGATGACTTCGCGCACCCGGCTTCTTCGCGAGCCCGCAGGCAGCTTTTGGCGCCCAGCGGAACGCCTCCGGCGGTGCGGTTTTGAGCCACGCGCCGCTCGGATCTACGAAATGCCCCTGCACGTCGAAAATGAACTCGGCCTTGCCGCCGGTTCGGGCTGCCGCGAGCTGTTGGTCGAGCGCCGCTTCCGCCGGAACATCGAAGAAGCCGCCGGTGCGCCCGGCCGCAGCATTCGCCGCATTGAACGCAACCAGAGTGCTTGCGGCACCACACGCGGAAACGAGGAAATCGCGGCGCGTAAGTCCGAGCCGTTTTGCATTCGCGCTCGCGGCGTCATGCGCGAGCCGGTTCGCTGCGCGATTGGCACGCGACAGCGGCACGGGCATGAACTCGCCGTTGGAGGTAGTATCGAGCCTCACCGGCAGCCGCGTTCCTTCCGGATCGATTCGATGCTTCATGAGGTGACCTCGTGATTACCGCAGAGATTCCATACACGTTAGAGACAGGCGAAAAGCTCGTCAACGAGACTTTCGGACCGAACAACATCCGCCGCCGCAGGACCGGCACGCAGGACATGAGGCCGGTGACCGTGCACGACGGACGCGAGGCCGCCGCGGAGCTTTCGCTCGAGCGGACCGGCTTCGTGCTGGCCGAGCACAGGACGGCGGTCAGCAACTTCTTCGACGAGCACGAGCTCAAGTCGGTGTATTTCCCCGAGATCGAGCGGCTCATCAAGGAAACGTCGGGCGCGTCACGCGTCGTCATTTTCGATCACACGCTCCGCTCGGGCGACGAAGACGAGCGCGAGGAACGGCTCATCCGCGAGCCGGTGCTTTCCGCGCACAACGACTACACCGAATGGTCCGGGCCCCAGCGCCTGCGCGAGATCATGGGTGACGAGGCGCAAGCGCTGCTCGGGCGGCGCTTTGCGATCATTCAGGTGTGGCGTGCGATCAACAAGCCGATCGAGTCGAACCCGCTTGCGGTGGCGGATGCGCGAACGGTGGCGCCGGAAGATCTGATGATCGCGGAGAGACGCTACCCGCAGCGCGTCGGTCAGACCTACCGCCTCAAGTACAACCCGAAGCACCGCTGGTACTATTTCCCGCGGATGCGGCGTGACGAGGCGATCGTGTTCACCGTCTACGATTCGCAGAAGGACGGCCGCGCGCGCTTCACGCCCCACACATCCTTCGACGATCCGACGACGCCTGCAGGTGCGCAGCCGCGGCAGAGCATCGAAGTGCGCGCGTTCGCGTTCTTCTAGCGCCCGTCGCCGCTTTTTGCCGGCGGAACGGGATCGACTCCGCCCGGGTGCCACGGGTGGCACTTGAGTATGCGTTTCACTGCGAGCCACGTGCCTCGCAAGGCACCGTGCGTCTCGATCGCTTCCGCGGCATACGTGGAACACGTCGGATAAAAGCGGCAGCTCGCGCCGAGCAGCGGACTCAACAGCAGGCGATACGCGGAGATGAGCGCGAGCAGGACTCGTTTCATCGGGCGAGAGTATACAATCCGGGCCGCGACGATCCCGTCGTGAGCCGCATGCCAGGAGCCGACCTTCGTGACGGGCTGGACCTGGTATGCGGATGAGCTGTGGATCGTCGTCGCGGCGCTTCTGATCGGCATCGCAGCAGCAATGCTGCCCG
>DASRIK010000140.1:0-8681 GCA_035650035.1 Burkholderiales bacterium
CTCGTCGTGAGCTTCATCGCGGTGGGCCTGCTCGCGGGCCCGGCCGCGCTCGACATCGTTCGTTCGGACGAAGAGATCCAGCTCCTCTCGGAGCTCGGCATCGCGGTCCTTCTGTTTCTCGTCGGAATCAAGCTCGACGTAAAGCTCATCCGCTCGCTCGGCACGGTATCGCTCATCACCGGCCTGGGGCAGGTCGCTTTCACCGCAGCGATAGGGTATTTCATCGGGATCGGGATCGGACTCTCGATCGTGGAGAGCCTGTACGTGGCGGTCGCGCTCACTTTTTCCAGCACGATCATCGTCGTGAAGCTTCTCTCCGACCGACGTGAGATCGATTCGCTGCATGGCCAGGTTGCGCTCGGGCTGCTGATCGTGCAGGACCTCGTCGTCGTGCTCGCGATGATCGCCTTGTCCGCCGCGGGGATCGGCACCTCCACCGACGCGACAGGCGGCAGTATCTGGTTCGTGCTCATCGCCGGCGCGGCGGTGCTCGCGGTAGTGCTGCTCTTCGTGCGCTACGTAGCGGACCCGCTGGCCGAGCGACTCGCGCGCGCGCCCGAGCTCCTCATCTGCTTCGCGATTGCGCTCACGGCACTTCTCGCCGCAGTCGGCGATGCGATCGGCCTCGGTAAGGAGCTCGGCGGGCTGCTTGCCGGCATTTCGCTCGCCTCCACGCGCTATCGCGAGGCCATCAGCTCGAGGCTCGCGCCGCTGCGCGATTTTCTGCTGCTTTTCTTCTTCATCGGGCTCGGCTCGCGCATCGACGTGGGCACCCTCGGCGCGTATGGCGTTGCGGCGCTCGTGTTCTCGCTATTCGTGCTCGTCGGTAAGCCGATCATCATGCTCGTCATCATGGCTGCGATGCGCTTCACCAGGCGCACCGGATTTCTCGCCGGCGTAACCGTCGCGCAAATCAGCGAGTTCTCGCTCATTTTCGTCGCGATGGGCGTCACCCTCGGGCACATCGATGAAGAGGTGCTCGGTCTCGTGACGCTGGTCGGCCTCATTACCATCGCAGCTTCGACGTATATGGTCACGTATTCGCACCAGCTGTACGCGTTTTTCGAGCCTATGCTCGGGATTTTCGAGCCACGCGCAGGAAGCCGGGAAACGGCATATCGAATCGGGGCGGGTGCGCGTGCTCCGGAAGTGCTGCTGTTCGGGCTCGGGCGCTTCGGAACGGCCATTGGCGCGCGCCTGCGCAAGCGCGGAATACGCGTCCTCGGCATCGACTTCAATCCCGCGCTGGTCAGCCGCTGGCGCGAGCTGGGATACGACGCGGAGTACGGCGACTCCAACGACGGCGAGTTCATCGCCACCTTGCCGCTGCACCAGGTGAGGTGGGCAGTGTCGACCGTGCCGGCACACGCACCCGGTGTGACTCACGACGATCCCCGCCTCGCCGTTACACATGCCTTGCGTGCGGCCGGATTCGGCGGCCGCATTGCCGTCACGACACATCACAGTCTGGAGGCGGCTGCACTGCGCGAGGCAGGCGCGGATCTCGTGCTGGAACCGTTCCAGGACGCCGCGGACCGCGCGGTGGAGCTCATCACCTCCGGCGCCGCGCCGGAGCGCGTCCCCGGCGGTCAGCTCGAAGAAGAGCAGGTCGGAAGCTAGCGCGCGACGATCACCGCTTTCGCGGAATGAACTCCAGAAAATACTGATAGGGCAGAAAAGCGTGCTCGCGCGCGAGCTCGTACCCGGCGGCCTGGAGCTCCGCTTTGACGCGGTCCGGTTCGATGCGCGCGTTCCGAGGCGGACCGTGCGGCGAGTCCATGCGGAAGTCGATGATCGCCACACGACCGGCAGGCTTCAGCGATTTCGTCAGGTTTTCGAAATAGCGTTCGCGCTTTTCGATGTGGTGGTACACGTCGACGAAGAGGATGACGTCCGCTTTTGCGGGTATGCGCGCGTCGTCCGGCGTGGCGGTCACCGCGACGATGTTCCTGACACCCGCCTCGCGGGCACGCGTGGCGAGGTGCCGCACCATATCGGGCTCGGTATCTAACGCATAAACACGTCCGTTCGGGACCATGCGTGCGAGGCGCACGGCGAAGTACCCGGTCCCGGCGCCCACGTCGGCAACGATAGCGTCTCGGCTTAGCGCAAGCGCCTCAATCACCTCGTGCGGCTTTTGCCACGCATCGCGCTGCGGGTCGTCGAATACTTTCGACCACTTGTGCGCGTCGCTGAACGTATGCGCGTGCGTGTGAGGAGACTGTGCGCGCGCCGGTGAAGCGACAGCAATACAGGCGAGCGCGAGAAGAACAAATCTCGCAACCATCTGGAGACTCCTTTGGCAGATCCGGATGCGCGCCGTGTCTGCACAACAGCCACGCACGGCCGGTGAATGCACCGGCAGGTCGGTAGAGTCTCAGAAATCGAGGCGCTGTGCGAGCTCCGGGGCGGAGAGCGAAACGTAGTCTCTTGCGAGCGCTTTCAGCTTCACGCCTTTCGGCAATGCATGCTGTACCACTTCGCGCAGGAGCCCGAGCGTTTCAGGGGCTGCCGCGATCACGACCGAACCGCTTGGCCAGTCCTGTACGATCGTCCGCACATGATGAGCGAGCGCTGCGGCAAACCGCCGGTCGAGATGCGCCCGGCGCGCACAGCACTCGAGTTCGCTGTGCTCGATCAACTCCGCGGACGACCCCTGGGACGGGGGCGCCAGCAGTATTCTCGCGCTCGTAGCGTCCGCCACGACCACACAGCGTCTGCGTCCCGGCATGACATCTCCTGGGGGCGTGTTTCCGAGCATAATGGGTAGAGCGCGGTGCTCGGTCCGCGTCAGCGGGTTGAGGCGCCCTCTGCTGCAAACGAGTGCTCTGGCGCGTGTCATCGATAGCATGACTCCGATCATAGTTGCGCAACGCGACGAGCCATTGACGTGCATCAACGGCACGTGCTCGAGCGGTTGACGTGTGTCAAATGCGCGGCGCAACTCGGGCAACAAAAAAAGGCGCCGTTCGAGGCGCCTTTTTTCTATCGCGGGCGTCCGCTAGCGCCGCCGCTCTTCGTAACGCTCGCCGAGCTCGTGACCAACATAGCCGCCCGCTGCAGCACCGCCGATCGTACCCAGCGTGCTGCCACCCGTGATCCCGGAACCGATTGCGCCGCCCACAACCGCGCCGCCGACCGTTCCTACCGTCTCACCGGTCGAACCACAAGCCGAAAGACCGGCGCCGGCGGCCAGCGCCAGCACTACTGCAAAGATTCTTTTCTTCATCGCAGACTCCTTTGAAAATGGAAAAGTGCACGAACGCCTCTGCGCTTGAACGAACTGGCGCACGAGTGATATGCGGCAAGTGGCGTGCCCAGCCCGGTGGGCTTGAAAGACGCGACCGCCCAACGCGAGTAGCATAACGATGGAGGACGTTGAATATGTTGAGGCGAACCAAGCTGCGGCGCACCGTCGGGGTGATCCTCGTTGTCGCCGGTGCACTGCTCATGTGGCTGGCTCCCGCACCCGCGTTTGATGCGCGCTCGGTCGCGGGCGCGGTTCTGCTGATGGCCGGCATCGTGCTCGAGCTGATCGGCATCGCCCTCGAGCGTCGGGATCAGCGGCGCGGAAACTGAGCTGCGTCCACGCCTGAGTTCCGCTGCATGATCCTGCTGTCTTCACGCAGCGACACGCACCGGTGAAAGCGATGGTGCTCACCGAGCGGGGCAAGCCGCTCGCCGAGCGCGAGCTGAGCGTTCCCGAGCCTGGCGCGCGCGAGATGCTTATACGCGTTCACGCGTGCGGCGTTTGCCGGACGGACTTGCACATCGTGGACGGAGATCTCAATGCCGGCAAGCTCCCCATCATCCCGGGACACGAAGTCGTAGGCACCGTCGTCGCCTGCGGAGCCGCAGTGAACGGCCATGTCTCCGGGGACCGCATCGGCATACCGTGGCTGGGGTTTACGTGTGGAAGCTGCGCTTATTGCGTGCGCGGTCAGGAGAACCTCTGCGACCATGCACGCTTCACCGGATACGACCTCGACGGCGGTTACGCCGAGTACCTCGTGGCGCATGAACGCTACTGCCTGCGCATTCCGGACGCTTACGACGACGCTTCCGCAGCACCGCTGCTCTGTGCAGGGCTCATCGGCTACCGCTCGCTCATGGCAGCCGGCGATGCACGGCGGCTCGGGCTCTACGGTTTCGGCGCGGCCGCGCATATCGTCGCCCAGATCGCGCGCTACGAAGGGCGCGAAGTGTACGCGTTCACGAAAAGCGGCGATCTCGATGGACAGGCGTTCGCACGGACGCTCGGCGCCGTCTGGGCCGGCGGCTCCGAGACAGCACCCCCCGCGGAGCTCGATGCCGCAATCATCTTCGCGCCCGTGGGCTCGCTCGTCGTGAGCGCGCTGCGGGCGACTCGCAAAGGCGGCACCGTCGTGTGCGCCGGCATACATATGTCCGACGTACCTTCGTTCCCATACGAGTATCTTTGGGGAGAGCGCACGATCCGCTCGGTGGCGAACCTCACGCGCCAGGACGGCACCGACTTTCTCGCGCTCGCGCCGCGCATCCCGTTGCACACAACCGTCGAACGCCATGCGCTCAGCGATGCGAATGAAGCGCTGTCGCGGCTGCGCGGAGGACGCGTCACCGGGGCCGCTGTGCTCGTGCCGGCGAAAATTCAAAATGGTTGATGTGCATCAACAGCGCATCTGGCCGCCTCACTACGATGTGCTTGGACCTCGCCCTGGGAGAAATCATGTTCAAGCACATACTCGTCCCGACGGACGGCTCATCGCTTTCACACAGCGCGGCGGAACAAGCCGTCGCACTCGCGAAGCTCACCGGCGCACAGCTCACCGCTTTCCACGTCGCTCCGGCGTACCACTTTGATGTCAGCGAGGCCCGGGTGCACCACTTCGTGGCGCCTACCGAGTACTCGTCTCGGATCGCCGAGGAGGTGCAGCGGCATCTCGACGAGGTGAAGCAAATCGCGCAGGCCGCCGGCATCAGTTGCGATGCGCACTACATGCTCAGCGATTTCCCGGCTGAAGCAATCGTCGATGCGGTGGAGAGGTACGGCTGCGACGCCGTAGTGATGGGCTCACACGGGCGCAAAGGGCTGAACAAGCTGCTGCTCGGAAGCGAGACCGAGAAAGTGCTCGTGTCGACGAAAGTGCCGGTCGTCGTCACGCACTGAAAGCGCTCTCTCAAACGCAAAACCGGCGCGCCCTTCGGCGCGCCGGTCTCACAGCCCCCTTCTGACTGGTATCTCTCCGGCCTACCAGTGGCCGACTTTCTCGCGCAGCCGTGCCACGTCTTTCAGCTCGACTTCGCGCTGGTGCGCGCTGATCAGGCCGTCTCTCTGCAGCCGTGAGAAAAGGCGGCTCACGGTCTCCAGCGTAAGGCCGAGGTAGCTTCCGATCTCCTCGCGCGTCATGCGCAGGCTGAAGCGCGACGCTGCATAGCCGAGGTTCTGGTAACGGCGCGAGAGGCTCAGCAGAAACGCGGAGATACGCTGTTCCGCGTCCATTCCGCCGAGGAGCAGCATGAGTCCCTGATCGCGGGAAATGTCTCCGCTCAGGATCCGCAGAAGCTGAGCCTGCAGTTCCGGGATCTGAAGTGAGAGCTGCGTGAGACGTGCATACGGGATCACACAGACTTCGCTGTCTTCCAGCGCTACCGCGTCATAGCCGTGCTTGCGGCTGTTGATCGCGTCGAGGCCCATGACTTCGCCGGGAAGGTGCATGCCGGTGACCTTCTCTTCCCCGGCGCGCGAGAACCCCACGCTCTTGAACGAGCCGCTGCGCACGGCATAAAGCGAGTCGAACGCATCGCCATTGCGGTACAGAACGCTGCCGCGCGCAACGCGGCGCTTAACACGCGTGAGCTCGTCCATCTCGCCGAGCTTTCCCGACTCCATGCCGGACGGAAGGCATACGCCCTGAAGGCAGCAGCTCGAGCAGGACACGGCTCGAGGAGCACCGCATTTCGCGGTGGAGGGAGCGGACACGGTGATCGCAGCAGGGCTGGCGACATGCGAACGGGCCGGGTTATTGAACATGCGTGGACCCAGTGGAATTGCAGCAACGGCGGGATTCATAGGCCTTCCTTTTTGTCACTGACATCCGATAGCGATGACAGTATTTCATTGATGCGTTCGAAATCGGCGGACTTGTCGAGAAAGAACTCTGCGCCGGCATCGGCGCTCGCCTTCACGTGCTGAGGCGTCGCATAGTTGCTCATGACAATTCCGACAAGGCCGGGGAGGCGCCGCTTGGCTTCCGCCAGCGCGTCTATGCCGTTGCCCCGCTCGAGCTTGATATCGAATATCCCGACGTCCGGACGCGTCGCCGTGATGCCGCGGACCGCGTCGTCGTACGTCGCTGCCTGCCCGATGACCGCGTGCTCGCCTTCTGCCTCGATGATCTCGATCAGCCGCTCGCAGAGCGGAGCTGAGTCTTCAACCAGGAATACTTTCATGGCACCCAGTATCGGCCAAGCACCGGGCGGCCACCATCAGCAGGCGGAGGAATTGGCCCGTAGGCGGGGGGGAAAGGCTTGTAGGAATCGTCCGACAGTATGTACTTAACGAAACGGGTGCACGTTACGTGCGTTGGCGCACATACCGGCCTAAATGCCCGGTGCTACGTTTTGGCCGATGGACGGTCTGCTTTTGGAATGCGCGCGAAACCGGTGCGCTTATTGGAATGCGGCACTTCTTTCCGCCAGACGCTCTGGCGACGCACTACGGATCGCTGAGTGCGAACGCTTCGTGCAGCACTATTTCTCGCTAATTGGGCAGATGATGGCCGCCGCCGACTTTAAGCTCACCGTTACTTCGTAGGCTTTCTCTGAGGCGGCGCTTTAAGCGCCTTTTTCATCGCCTCTTCCAAATCGCTTTCCGCAATCAGCCTACACCGTGTCGGAGTCGTCCACGAGCCCATGCCTCACCGCATAGCGGACCAGCTCGGCCTGGCTCCCGAAGCCCATCTTCTCGAGGATGCGGGCCTTGTGCGTGCTGATGGTCTTTACGCTCAGGTTGAGCTTCGTGGCAATGTCCGTCACGGAGCTGCCGGCGACGATCATCCGAAACACTTCGAATTCCCGATTGGAGAGGTGGGTATGCGGCGGACGTTCGTCGCTCGAGGTCTCGAGCACGAGCCTTTCGGCCGTTTCAGGGGTGATGTAGGCGCCACCGCGCGCGATGCGCCGGATCGCGGTCACCAGCTCGTCGGCGGCACTCTCTTTCGTGAGATACCCGGAAGCACCCGCCCGGACGGCGCGCACCGCATACTGCTGCTCGCTGTGCATGCTGAGCACGAGCACGCGCAGCTTCGGCTGCTCGGCTTTGACGAGCTTGATCAGCTCGATCCCGCTACGGCCCGGCATGGACATGTCGAGCACGAGGACGTCCATCTCACCCGTGCGCACCGCCACGAGCACCTCCTGGCCGTTGGTGGCTTCACCCACGATCTCGATATCTCCGGTGCCCGTGAGCAACTCCTTCAACCCGGCACGCACGATGGCATGGTCGTCTGCAAGGAAAACGCGTATCACGTCGTCTCTCCCGTCACGGCATGCACCTGCAGCGGTATCTCGATGTCGACGATCGTGCCGCCTTCGGGCGGCGAGTAGATCTCGGCCCGGCCGCCGAGGGTGCGTGCGCGTTCGCGTATGCCGAGCAATCCATAGGATTTGTGGTTGGGATCCGGACGCAGCCCTTT
Organism: Burkholderiales bacterium; assembly: GCA_035650035.1. GTDB lineage: Bacteria > Pseudomonadota > Gammaproteobacteria > Burkholderiales > SG8-41 > JAQGMV01. The sequence goes on from DASRIK010000140.1 coordinate 7,677, forward strand.
ACCGTTGTCGCGCACTCTCACGCGCAGGGTATCCGTTTTGTGTACTTCGACTTCGACCGAGCTCGCGCCGGAATGGCGCGCGACATTCGTCAGCGCTTCCTGCACCATCCGGTAAACAGCCGTTGCGAGCGGTTCCTTCAGGTCGACTTCGTCTTTGTCGCCCTGCAATCCCACCGCGATGCCGCTGCGCTCCGAAAGATCGTAGAGCAGGTTCTCGACGGCAGGAATCAACCCAAGGTCGTCGAGCATGACGGGGCGGAGATCGGACGCGATGCGGCGCACCGCAGCCACGGTGTTGTCCACGACACCTTTCATGCGCTGTGCTTTGGCCACGAGCGGCGCCTGATCAGCCGGCAGCCGCGACGCGATCCACGACGCGTCCATCTTGAGCGCGGTGAGCCACTGGGCCAGCTCGTCGTGCAGCTCGCGGGCGATACGCGTGCGCTCGGCTTCCCGCACTTCGTGCATCTGCTCGTAGATGTCGCGGAGCTCCTGATTCGAGCGCCTGAGCGCCTCGGCCGCCTGCTGGCGCGCCGTGATGTCGCGCAATATCACGGTGTAGAACTTGCGGCCCGCTACGGTCACATGAGAGATGGACGCATCGATCGGAAATTCCTCGCCGCCGGCTCGCAACCCCTCGAGCACGAGATCGCCGCCCATGCGGCGCATCGTGGCGCCCGCTTCTCCGAAGCGCTTCACGTGGTCCCGGTGCACCGCACGATAACGCAGCGGTATGAACGCATCGATCGGCGTGCCCAAGGCTTCCGCGGCCGGACAGGCGAATGTTCTTTCGGCGGCGACATTGAAAAGTACGATCTTCTGCTCTTCATCAACGGTAATGATCGCGTCCATTGCCGACCCGATGATCGACTGCAGGCGCCGCTCGCTTTCCTCGAGCTGCCTCTGGGCTTCGCGCTCCCGCTCGGCCGAAGCCTGCCGCTCGGTAACGTCCCTCAGAATGACGGTGTAGAACTTGCGGCCCGCCACGGTGGTATGGGAAATGGA
>DASRIK010000141.1:0-2550 GCA_035650035.1 Burkholderiales bacterium
CCATTGCGACGACCATGTCCGATCGCGCGTGCATGTTCCATGAGCCCATCGCGACCATGGAATCCGCGATGCCGTTGAGGAGCCGCCGCGGCTCCTGGCTCACGTCGTCGAAGGACAGGCGCGGGCTCTCGACCATCGCGCACGTGATGACATTCTCGTCGGCGCGATAACCCATCGAGACGGCCAGCGTTTCCCAGGGGCTGCGCTCGATGTTCTCAGCGATGCATGCCGTATATCGCAACGGCGTCGCGAAAATCGTCGCCGAGCCGATCCCTGCAATGCCGCCGCCAAGATTCAACATCATCAGCCGGATCGCACGGCCGATCGTCGCATTTGCGCGAAACGACGGCCCGAAGCAACCATTGCCGCCATGAATACCGATTTTGCGAGCGTAAGGCCCATTCACGATCATGAGCGGCGCGACGCCGTGCATCGTGCCCTGAACGCCGTTCATGTTGAATTCGTCGCGCAGCATGAGCTCGAGCGCGCCCAGCACGACCGGCAGGTATTCGGGTTTACAACCGGCCATGAGCGCGTGTATCGCGACAGTGCGTACGGTGGCAGGCTCCATCGCCGGCGGCACGTGCCCGATCAGCTCATCCGGGTCGCGCCGAGTGGCTTCCAGCATGCGCTGCACGCGCGCCTCGGTCGGCGTCACGACCGGAAAACCATCGGACCAGTGTTTCTCGAGAAAGAATTCGAATTCGTCTACAGGCACAAGAAAAGAAGTGATGAAAAGAGGTGATGAGAAGGGGTGACGACAAAGCTGAAGAACACCAAACCGGGCGATTCTATCTCAACACCATTCATCACTCTCTGCGTCAGCCCGGATCACTCTTCAGACGGTGTACGTCCCATGCACCGCGCGACTGCCGCCTCCCCAGCCATGACACACGGCCGTGAGAGGTCCCCAGCCGCCGGCGACGATGAGATGCAGGTCCCGCGGATCCTTGATCACCGGTACGAAGCGATCTTCTTCCCGAGGATCGATCCCGAGCTTCGCCGCGCGCTCGCTGCGCCAGTTCCCGCCGCGCTTCATTTCCCGCACGGTGAGGCCGGCCGTCTCGCAGAGCGTCCGATGCACGCGCTCGCGACTGAGTCCCGCTTCCGCGCAGATCGTCGCATGCTCGGGGCTCATTGCCACGACCATATCGGAGCGCACATGCATGTTCCACGAGCCGAGCGCGGTCATCGAATCGGCAATGCCCGTGAGAAGACGTTCCGGCTCCTGGTTGGCATCGTCGTAACAAAGCCGGGGGCTTTCGACCATCGCGCACGTGATCACGTCGTCTTCGGTCGAATAGGTTCGCGAGACCGCCAGCGTTTCCCACGGGCTGCGCTCCGTGTTTTCGGTGATGCAGGCGGTGTAACGCAATGGCGTGCCGAACACCGTTGCCGAGCCGACGCCGGCTATGCCGCCGCCGAGGTTCATGAGCATCAAACGTATTGCGCGTCCGATCGACGCATTCGCGCGGAACCCCGGGCCGAAACAGCCGTTTCCACCGTGCAGCCCGATCTTTCCTGCATAAGGGCCGTTCACGATCATGAGCGGCGCGACCCCGTGCATCGTGCCTTGCACGCCGTTCAGGTTGAATTCCTCGCGCAGCATGAGCTCGATCCCGCCGAGCACTACGGGCAGATACTCCGGCTTACACCCTGCCATGAGGGCATGGATGGCTACAATGCGTACCGTTGCCGGTTCCATCGCCGGCGGGATATTTCCCACGAGCTCGTCGGGCGCGCGCGCGGTGCCCGCGAGCATGCGTTCCACGCGTGCTTCGGTTGGCGTGACGACCGGAAAGCCGTCGGACCAGTGCTTCTCGAGGAAAAACTCGAATTCGTCTATCACTCGGGCGTGATTTTCGCGGCCTTGATCACCTTCCCGTACTTCGCCGTTTCCGACTTGATGAAGGCAGCGAATTCCTCGGGGGTCGTGCTGACCGGCGCGGTGCCAAGCTTCACCAGCGCTTGCGCGTTTTTCGGGTTCGCAACGGCCGTCACGATTTCCTTGTGCAGCCGCGTCAGGATGTCCTTCGGCGTGCCCGCCGGAACAAGGATGCCGTACCACTGCGTCACTTCGTACCCCGGCAGGAACTCGGCCATCGTCGGGAGCTCTTTCATGGTCCGCCTGGGCCCCGTCGTGGCGAGTGCGCGCAGTTTTCCGGCGTCGATGTGCGGCACGACGGACGGGCCGCTGCCGAACATGAGTTGCGACTCGCCAGTGAGGATCGCCACCGCAGCGGGACCGTTCCCTTTGTAGGGAATGTGCAGGATGTTCACTTTGGCGAGCAGGTTGATGAGCTCTCCGGCCAGATGCGGCCCGCCCATGTTGCCGCTCGACGCATAGGCGAGAGCGCCCGGCTTCGTGCGCGCGAGCGCAAGCAGCTCTTTCACGTTTTTCGCAGGCAGCGAAGGATGCACTGTCAGGATGTAGTCGGAGGTCGCGATGAGACTCACCGGCTGGAAATCCTTGAGCGGCTCGTACGTGAGCTTCATACCCGAGCCTGGCAGGATCGCAAGCGGCGCGACGTTTCCGAGCACGAGCGTGTA
>DASRIK010000142.1:0-4468 GCA_035650035.1 Burkholderiales bacterium
AGAGGCAGCGAAGAGAACGGCAGTCCCTTTCGTCGGTTTCGTGGCGCCACCCGCGCGGGCGAAGACACTTTCGAGCGAAACGATCGAGGCTGCCGAGGTCGATCTGGTCGCACGCGCCCTTTCGAGCGGACAGCCACATCGCGCTCTGCCTTTGAGCGTGTCGATGTGTCTCGGCGTCGCATCGAAGATCGCAGGCACCGTGGTTCACGAAGCCGCGACGGCGATTCGCGGCCGCGACGAGCTCCTGGTTTCGATGCCGTCCGGGGTGTTGCAGCTCTCGGCCGAAGTGAACCGTTTGGACGGAGCGTGGCACGCGGTGCGCGGGGGCTTCTACCGCACGCAGCGGCGGCTCTTCGAAGGCAACCTGCTGGTTCGCGCAGCCGCGCTGCGCTGACGCGACGACAGTCATGACGACGAAAGCACCCGCGACCGACCGCTGGCAGTTCTACAGGGACGACGAGCGGAAGTGGCGGTGGACCTACTCGCTGCAGGGGAAGACGGCGGCACGGGCATACGTGGGTTTCGAGCGGTATGGCGACTGCGTTGACGATGCGCGCAGGCACGGCTACCGCGGCAAAGGTGAGAAATCGTGAAACAACAAAAGGGACTGACAGCGCTCGCAGCCGAAGTGAAGCTCGCGTCCGCCGACAAGAAGCTCACGCTCGGGGAGATGGTCGACCTTGCGGAAACGCTCGGTGTGCGCATGAGTGATGTCGTCATCGCGGAAGCGATGGTAGCGCACGATCTCACGTCCAGAGCGGTCACCGACGCCGTGCTCGACGCGTTCGGTTGGAATCTTCTTGCGCTCGAGCTCGGGTTGACGACCGGAAAGAGCTTTTTACTGGGATCGATCGGACGCGAGCTCAACGAAGCCCGCCGGCCTGGCGGCGCCACGATCGGTGACCGGTTCATCGACAAAGCGGTGGTCTATACGATTGCAACCGAAGTCGGCAATCACGAAGTCGGTTTGCAGCCGTGCGCCGGAACGGGGGATTCCTGCGTCTACACGGGTGTCCTGAAAACGCTCCTGGAATCGAAGCGATCGCATGCCGAAGTGGGCAGACTTGCCGCGCTCATGGTGAAGATCGGCACGTTCTTCAAGGAAGGCAAGAAAACCACGGGCTGCAACATGGAAGGCTTCGGCGCCGGCGCCGCGTGCACGGCCGCAGTGCTCACCGAGATGCGAAAGGGCTCGCCACGCCAGGTCGAGAAAGCGATCGTGCTCGCGATGTCGCCGACGATCGCGGTGCCGTGCACGCCGCGCGTCATCGTCTCGGGGCTTTGCGCGACGCACATCGGCGGCGCGGTGCTGATCGGTAATCTCGCGGCCAATCTCGCGCTGAAGACCTCGATCTCGGTCCCGATCGACGTCGACGTGATGCTGGCAATGGCTGCCAATATCCACGCGTCGGCTGCGCCTGCGATCACGAAAGTGAATCTGGAATACATGCGGCCGTACTTCAAGACCGAGCCCGTGGTCGACGGTTTCGTCGGCAGCCCTGTCCTCGCGGGGGAACGCGAAAATGGCCGCCAGGTGCTCGAGCGTGCGCGCGAAGAGGTGCGCAAATTCGCCATGACTGCAAATCCGCTGATCAATCCGTTCGGCGAGGCTGTGGTGGGCGGCAGCAGCATCGCCGTGGGATCGCCGACAAACATGGGACGCATCGCGCACGAGCTCGCGCAAGGCGACGTAAAACGAATTACGATCGACCTGACCTCCGACCTTTTTGCGCGCCGGGCCATAAACGTGCCGGGGATTCTCATGGGCGCGGTGCTGGGCGCGTCGACGAAAGACATCAAGGCGTATCACAATGTGCTCAGGGAAATTTCGGGCCGCGGCATCGCCGTTGAAATCCGGCATGTGAAGGAACCGGAAGTCCAGCGCATTCACATCGAAGCCGAAAGGCAAAGCGCCTTCGTCGACGCAATGAACCGCGGGGGAGGGCGCATCCGGCTCGTCGATGCAAAGCCCTCTCTTGCGGAAGCACGGAATGCGGCTCAGCGGCTGGGTATCAAGCTCGCCGAGGCATGAAACAGTTATCGTTCAGAGGAGGTCGTATGAAAGCACCGTGGGTTTTTCAGCTGCACGGCGACGGGCGCGGCATCGAACGCAAGCTCGGTGAAGGCATCGATGCGCATATTTTCCCCGGCGAGAACGTGATGCTCTCGGTCGTACACATCGCGGCGCATTCGACGGGCACCGTGCACAGTCACCCGGAAGAGCAATGGGGCGTGCTGCTCGAAGGCGAGTGCGTTCGCATCCAGGACGGGCAGGAGGTGCTCGCGAAAGCGGGGGAGTTCTGGCACACGCCCGGCGGCGTGTCGCACGGCGTGCGCACCGGCGCGAAGGCCGCCGTGGTTCTCGACATCTTCAGTCCCCCGCGCGCCGAGTACAAGCAGGCCGGGCAGGGATTCGGCAACGCCAAGGTCACAGCGTAGTGAGGCGAAGATGAAAGCAGAAAAGTTACCCGCACAACACGCAGCGCAGCTCATCGATTTCTGTCAAACGCTCACGCTCGAGCGCACGCCGGCATCGGTCGTGGAAAACGCGAAATGGGCGCTTCTCGATTCCGTCGGTTGTGCGCTGTTCGGCTCGCTTCAGCCGTGGGGAAAGATCATGGCCGAGGAAATGCTCGCGGAAGGCTCCAGGCCTGTGAGCAGCATTCTCGGACGCAAAGAAATGCTGGCTGCGCCGGCGGCTGCGCTGTGTAACGGCACGGCAACGCATGGCTTCGAGCTCGACGACCTGCTCGATGAAGCGATTGTGCACCCTGGCGCGATCATTGTTCCGGCCGCGCTCGCTGCAGCGGAGGCGGCGAACGCTTCGGGCGCGCGACTGCTGCTCGGCATCATTGCGGGTTATGAAGCAGCGAACCGCGTGGGACTCGCGATCGGCGTGGAACCCGCGCGGCGCGGGCATCACCAGACGGCGTTAGCGGGCCCGCTCGGCGCCGTCATCGCTGCGGGCGTCGTAATGAATTTAAGTAACGAACATCTCACCGCGGCCGTGGGCCTTGCCTGCTCGACATCCTCCGGTACGAAAAGCTTCGCCGCGGGAAGCGGTGGCGGCATGATGAAACGCATGCACGCAGGCCGTGCGGCGGAAGCCGGTGTGCGTATGGCGCAACTTGCCTCCCGCGGGTTTACGGCGCCCCCCACGGCCCTGGACGGCCGCTTTGGATTGCTCGAAGTGTTTTCGGGCACATCGGCGCGCCCAGAGCGGCTTTCGGGCGAGCTCGGTAGAGAGTGGGCCGTCGATGAAGTCTATGTGAAAGTCTTTCCCTGCTGCGCGTGGATACAGGCGACGGTTCAGCAGCTCGTTGCGATGCGCGGCGCAAATCCCGTCCCGGCGGACCAGGTGAAGAACCTGCGCATCGGCGTTTGCAGCTATGCCGCGCGGAACAACGGCAACGTCGCACCACCCGATACGATGGGCGCGCAGTACAGCCTGCCGTATTGCGCGGCGCTCGGGGTCACTGCCGACCCGCGCGATCCGGCGAACTATTTCGGGAAAGAGCTCGACAATCCTGCACGGCGCGATCTCGCGCGCAGGCTCGAGATCGTCGTCGATCCGGAAATGGAAGCGGCGTATCCGAAACATTACGGCGCGCGCGTCCGTCTCGAGCTCGCAAGTGGCGAGACGTACGAGACTGCCGTGCGGGACCCGCATGGCATGCCGTCCGATCCGTGCACGGAGGAGGAGCGAATCGACAAGTTCGTGCGCCTTGCCTCGTACGTGCTATCGTCCGCGGGTGTAAGCGACGCCATAGGCACGGTGCGTCAGGCTGAGCGCCTCGCGTCGGTGCGCGAGTTGACGGCGCTTCTCAGGCCGCAATAAAAGAGAGATGCTCACGTTCGGTAGCCCCCACGAGGAGTTTCAGTGTACGTGTCGTTGTTGCCGCCTAATGCGGAATTCGATTACGTCGTCGTAGGCGCCGGTTCCTCGGGCTGCGTCCTGGCCAATCGCCTGAGCGAGAACGGCAAGCACGAGGTCCTGCTCGTCGAGGCGGGTGGCCGTGACAATCACATCAACATCCACGTGCCGATGCTCGTAGCGCGGGTGCTCATGGACCCGCGCTTCACGTGGCCGTTCAAGACCGAGCCGCAGGAGCACCTGAACGGCAAGGAACAGCTCTGGGTGCGCGGACGCGTGATCGGCGGCTCGAGCTCGATCAATGGCAACCTGTTCGTGCGCGGGGATCCCCGCGAATACGACAACTGGCGCGATGCAGGGTGTACCGGGTGGGGTTATTCGGACCTGTTGCCGATCTTCATGCGGCTGGAGGATTTTCCGGAGGGCGACCCGAAAGTGCGCGGACGCGGCGGCCCGGTCGGGGTGACGCGCCTCGACAGATTCGACGAGCTTGCCGACGCGTTCGTCGCAGCGTGCGAGCGGAACGGCTCGCCGCGGCTGCACGATTACAACGACGGCAGCTACGAAGGAACGTTCTATCTTCAGTATTCGACG
>DASRIK010000143.1:0-3945 GCA_035650035.1 Burkholderiales bacterium
GGCCCAGAAGCCGGTCGCGCCTGCGGCGCCCCGGCTGCAGGAATACATCGGCGTGCTCGAAGAGCAGCTGACCGCCGGGCGCGACGAAATAGGCCAGACCCAGCGTCTCTTCCACGAGGCGATCGGCCAACTCATCAGCAGCTTCAACGATATCACCATGCAGGCTCGCGAACAGCAGCAGATCGCAGTGGGACTCGCCACGGGCGGTGCAGACGGGTCGCAGGGCCTCGAGATTACCCGCGGTTTCGATGAATTCGTGAAAGAAACGTCGAACACGCTCGAGTTCTTCGTCAATGCGACCGTTCAGAACGCAAAGCTCGCAATGGGTCTTTTCGAGCTGATCGAGAAGGTGCGCGGCCACGCGACCGCCATACAAAGCGCGCTTGGCGAAGTTACGGCTATTGCGAAACAGACCGATCTTCTGGCGCTGAACGCTGCCATCGAGGCAGCGCGAGCCGGTGATTCCGGTCGCGGCTTTGCGGTCGTGGCTGACGAAGTGCGCGTGCTGTCGATGCGCACCGCCGAATTCAGCCGTCAGATCCACACTCACATCGAATCGATGCATGCCGCATCCGGCGGCGCGGAGCACGCCATTGCAGACATCGCATCGCGCGACATGAACGTCGCACTTCATTCGAAGCGACGAGTTGCCGGCATGTTGCGCGACATCGGCGTCGTCCACAACAAGATGCTCGAGACGGGGGCGCAACTTGCACGCCGTACCGAAAAGCTCGAGCACGATGTCAATGCTGCCGTGACCAACATGCAGTTTCAGGACATGGTGACGCAGCTACTCGGCCACGTCACGAAACGCATAGATGCACTGAATACCGTCACCCGGACTGCAGCACCGCTTGCGGACCCCGCATGCCCGGAGCTCGATCGCGCCGCGGCACAGCGTGCGCTCGACGCGGGCATCGTCGCCGCGCGCGAAGCGACAGCCAAGAATCCGGTGAAGCAGGGCTCGATGCAAACCGGGGCCATAGAACTGTTTTAAAACGAACATTCATCCAGAGCTGGAGTGCAGTATGGCGAAAACGATACTCGCGGTAGACGACTCGGCGTCCTTACGCCAGATGGTTTCATTTACGTTGAAGGGCGCCGGCTACGACGTCGTCGAAGCTGAGGACGGTGCGGACGGGCTTGCAAAAGCCAAGGGCAAGCAGGTCGATCTCGTGCTCACCGATCAGAACATGCCGAAGATGGACGGAATCACGCTCATCAAGAGCTTGCGTGAGCTCCCGCAGTACAAGTCTGCCCCGATCCTCATGCTCACCACGGAATCCGGCGATGCCATGAAGGCGCAGGGAAAGGCCGCGGGCGCGACGGGCTGGCTGGTGAAGCCTTTCGATCCTGCGAAGCTGCTCGAGGTCGTCAAGAAAGTGATCGGCTGATCTCCACACTTCAGGCTGAAACACCATGCCCATCGACATGACACAGTTTTTCCAGGCGTTCTTCGATGAAGCCGAAGAGCATCTGGCCACCATGGAGCAGCTGCTCCTGGCACTAGATCTCGCCGCTCCTTCTGACGATGACCTGAACGGTATTTTCCGCGCGGCTCATTCGATCAAAGGCAGCAGCGGAACCTTCGGCTTTGCCGACATGATGGGCGTCACGCACGAGCTCGAAACGCTTCTCGATCGTCTGCGCAAACACGAGCTTGCTGTCACACGGGAGATGATCGACGCATTTCTCGATGCGCGCGATGTAATCAAAGCCCAGCTCGATGCACATCGCCGCGGCACGCCTGCGCCGACGGAGTTGGCCGAGCCGGTGATCGCTCGCCTGCAGACGTTTGCAGCGGGACATTCGGAAAAAGCGCCGGCCGATCCGGGCTACGGATTCTTCGAGCCGCGAGCCGCAGAGGAATGGTCACCGAACCCAGGTTACGGCTTTTTCGATGTGCCGGATGCACCTGAGGATGCTGCGCGAAAAGGCTACGGCTTCTTCGAGGACGCTCCAGGTAAGCCCGCGGCCGAAAGTGCCGCCGCCCCGAATGTTGTGCTCGCGCGCCGCGCGACTGATTTCTCCGCCAACGGGCAGGCGCCCGCCGGCCGTCGCGCCAGCGACAAGGCCGCAGCCGCCGTCCAGGGTGAAAGCTCGACCATACGGGTTGGAGTCGACAAAGTCGACAAGCTCATCAATCTCGTCGGCGAGCTCGTGATCACGCAGGCAATGCTGGCGCAGAACGGCACAACGCTCGATCCCATCATGAGCGAGAAGCTGCTGAACGGCCTCGGCCAGCTCGAGCGCAACACACGCGACCTCCAGGAAGCGGTGATGTCGATTCGCATGCTGCCGATGTCTTTCGTATTCAGTCGCTTTCCGCGCGTCGTCCGTGACATCGCAACCAAGCTGGGCAAGGAAGTCGAGCTTCGCACCGAAGGCGAAGCGACGGAGCTCGATAAGGGCCTTATCGAGAAGCTTGCAGATCCGCTCACGCACCTCGTGCGAAACAGCCTCGACCACGGCATCGAACCCGCGGAGGCACGGATCGCCGCGGGCAAGTCACGGCAGGGCACGCTTACGCTGCGCGCCTTCCAACAAGGCGGAAACATATACGTTCAGGTGAGCGATGACGGTGCGGGCCTGAACCGCGAACGCATCCTCAACAAAGCGCGCGAGCGTGGGATGGCCGTTTCCGACACGATGACCGACGACGAGATCTATCAGCTCATATTCGAAGCTGGCTTTTCCACCGCCGAGATGGTAACCGACGTCTCCGGTCGGGGCGTGGGCATGGATGTCGTCCGCCGAAACATCCGTGAAATGGGCGGCAGCGTGGAAATCCAGTCGGCTCAAGGCGTGGGCACTCGTATCTCGATTCGGCTGCCGCTCACGCTTGCGATTCTCGACGGCCTGTCGGTCTCCGTAGGCGACGAGACGTTCATCATTCCGCTTACTCACATCTCGGAATCACTGCAGCCCGCCGCGGCGGATGTGAAAACCGTGGCGGGACGCGGCCGCACGGTTCACGTGCGCGGAGACTACCTGCCGGTCATTGCTCTGCACGAGGCGTTCAACATTCGTCCGCACGTGACCGAGATGCACCAGGGAATACTGGTCATTCTCGACTGCGACGGCGTACGCAGCGCGTTGTTCGTCGATGCACTCCTCGGAGAGCACCAGGTCGTGATCAAGAGCCTCGAGACGAACTACAGACGAGTGCCCGGCGTGTCGGGCGCGACGATCATGGGCGATGGACGCGTCGCGTTGATACTGGACGCCGCGGCGCTTACCTCACTTTCGAAGGAGAAACTTCCGAAGGCGGCATAGGGGATGCGCCAGAGGAGCCTGGGGACACCGGTCACAAGGAGGCGAACATGTTCAAGAACCTGACGATCAGGATGCAGCTCGTGTTGCTGATCGGATTTCTGTCGCTGCTTCTAGCGGCCCTTGGGGCGGCTGGGCTCCTCGGCATCAGCCAGTCCAACGACAGACTGAGGAGCGCGTACGAACACCGCACCGTGCCGATGAGCCAGCTGGCGGAAATTCGCTACCTCATCGCTTCGAACCGGCTTGCGGTCGAGTCGACGCTGATCACCTCCACGGAGGAATACACGAAGCAGCAGGCCGACCGCGTCGAGAAGAACATCGCGGAAATCAGCCGGCTATGGGACGAATACCTGGCAGGCGATCTGACGCCCGAGGAAAAGGACCTCGCGCAGCAGCTCGCTCAGCTCCGCGGCAAGTTCGTGGCGCAGGGCCTGAAGCCGGCGCTTGCAGCACTGCGCGCGAATGATCTCGGCACGGCCGGAACGGTTGCCGTCGAGGCGATGCGCCCACTCGCAGAGCCGGTGAGCTCCGGTCTGGACGCGCTCGTCAAGCTACAGCTCTACCGCGGCAAAGTCGAGTACGAAACCGCGACCGAGCGGTACCAGCTGGCACTCATGATCGGCATTGGTTCAGTGGCTGCCGGCGTTTTGATCGCAGTGCTTGTCGGCT
>DASRIK010000144.1:0-9045 GCA_035650035.1 Burkholderiales bacterium
AAAGCAGTTCGAGCACATCATGGGCGTCTCGGGCCGGCTTTTCCGTCATGCACTCGGCAACATCAAATCGGCATGGGCCGTGCGCCAGGCGAAAGGCTATTCGACGGGACTCTACGCGTCGTCCATCCGTTATGACGGCGAGCAGCAATCAAGAATGGAAGCTCTGCTCGACGAGCACGTGCGGCCGTACGTCGACGAGCACTACTGGCTGCCGCTCTATTCCATGGGGGCGTTCGCAACCGAGCGCGAAGAGCACCTCGGCTATCGACCGACCGCAGGCAATCAGGGCCGACTGGGCGCGCTTCGTGAGCCGCTTCCGTGCTGGTCCGCATTCACCGAAGGACACGTCACGGCCGACGGCAAGCTCTCCGCGTGTTGCTTCGATGCGAACGCCAACTGGACGATGGGTGATCTCACGAAGCAGTCGTTCATGGCGGCGTGGAACTCCGACGCTTTCGTAAGCTTGCGCGCGGCGCATCTGAAGCGCGATGTCAGCGGCACGGTGTGCGAGCAGTGCATCGCTTACTCCTAGCGATCCTTTGCTCTAGTTGATCAGCAGCGCGAGCCGGTAGGTAATGTAGGCAGCTGCATAGGCGAGCGCGAAGAGATAGGCTGCCATCGCGAGCGGCATCGTCCATCCGCCCGTCTCGCGCTTCACCGTGGCAAGTGTGGACAGGCACTGTGGAGCGAAAACATACCACGCGAGCAGTGAAAGCGCGGTTGCCAAAGTCCAGCTTTGGTTGATGAGCGGCGTCAACGCTGCCGCCGTGTCTTCGCCGGTCGCAGAAAGTGCGTACACTGTCCCGAGCGCGCTCACCGCCACTTCGCGTGCCGCCAGTCCGGGTACGAGCGCGATGCTGATCTGCCAGTTAAAGCCGATCGGCTCGAACAGCACCGCAAGCGCGCGACCGAGCATTCCGGCGAAACTGTATTCAATCGCCGGCCCGGTGGCGCCTGCGGGAGGCGCCGGAAAGCTCGCAAGGCACCACATGGCGATGGTGAGCAGCAGGATGATCGTGCCCACCCGCTTCAAGAAGATCGTTACCCGCTGCCACAAACCGATGACGATGTTTCGAAGCCGAGGCGAATGGTATGCGGGGAGCTCCATCATCAGCGTGCGGACCTGACCGCGCGCCGTGAAGCGTTTGAGCACCCATGCAACGGCAAGGGCACCCGCGATACCTGCCATATACAGAGCGAACAGCACGAGGCCCTGGAGTTCGAACGTTCCCCATACCTCACGCTTTGGAATGAACGCGCCGACGAGCAGCGCATAGACCGGTAGGCGCGCCGAGCACGTCATGAGCGGTGCAATCATGATCGTCACCAGTCGATCCCGCGGATTGGAGATCGTGCGCGCAGCCAGGATCCCCGGAATCGCGCAGGCGAAGCTCGACAGAAGCGGAATGAAGGAGCGCCCCGAAAGGCCGACAGAACCCATCAGACGGTCGAGCAGAAAGGCCGCGCGCGGAAGGTAACCCCATTCCTCCAACACGAGGATGAAGGCAAACAGAATGACGATCTGAGGCATGAACACAACCACGCCTCCGACTCCGGCGATGACGCCGTCCACGACCAGGCTCTTCACCCAGCCGTCGGGGAACAGGTTGCCGGCGGCGGCGCCGAGCCAGGCTGTCGTCGCCTCGATCGCGTTCATCGGCCATTCGGCCCACGCGAACACCGCCTGAAAAACAAGGAATAGCACCACTGCGAGTAGTATCGGTCCCGCGACCGGATGCAACACAACGCGATCGATGTAATCGCTCGCCCGGTCCGGCATGACCTCGTCCAGTCCCATCCGCTCCAGGATGCGACGCACTTTATCGATGTCGGACGTGGGAGGCTCGCAGTCAGCAGTGTCCGCGCGGCGCCAAGCGCCGCGTTCAGCAAGCAGCGCGCGCAAAGCATCGGCGCCGTGCGGCGCGACGCCGACGGTGGGCACAACGGGTACGCCGAGCTCGGAAGCGAGTTTGTCGGCACTCACTTTCAACCCGCGCCGCAGCGCGACGTCGACCATGTTGAGGGCGACGACGCACGGCATGCCCAATCCTCTGATGGACAATACGAGGCGCAGGCCGCGCCGCAAGTTCGTTGCATCGACGACGCATACGGCAAGATCGGGCCGTTTTTCACCGGCTGCCCGGCCATGCAGAACGTCGCAGGTGATGCGCTCGTCAGGCGAGCGTGGATGCAGGCTGTAGGCGCCCGGCAAGTCGAGCACGCGCAGCTCCCCGCCGGCGGGTGTGGAAAGCCGCCCTTCCTTGCGCTCGACCGTGACGCCGGCATAGTTGGCCACCTTTTGCCGGCTCCCGGTGAGAAGGTTGAACAGCGCGGTCTTGCCGCAGTTGGGATTGCCTACCAGCGCGGCGAGCGGCCCGCCACGGTACACGTGAATGACTGCCCGATTCATGCGCGCGCCCGCGAGCTTGACGGAGCCACCCGAACGCATGCGGCCTCGGCGCGCCGCAATGCGAAAGTGGATACGCCGATACGCACGACCAATGGGTCGCCGCCCGGTACAAAACACGCCAGCAGCATTGCAGGCTCGTCCGCCACGAAGCCGATTTCTTCGAGCCAGCGTGCCCACTCCGGAGCGTTCGCCGGGGCGATCACATCGCTCACGATGAGCGGTTCGCCGATCGCGGCGTCGGCAAGCGTTCGTTTGCAATCTCGGCTCACGCCATCTCCGTCGTCGGCGACTCGGCCGGCGGCCGCATCGCTCTGTAGCGCTTCAGCTTTTTCGCCCTGCTTGTTCACAAGCGACCCTTCCGCGAATGATAATCGTTGTTATTACCAGCTGCGGCTCGCCGATTTAATGCAGGTCAAAAAAATCGCAGGCCACCGCTGCGCATTATTGAAAGACTCAAGATATCGAGCGTAGTCTCACCTAAACCACAAGATCTAGTGGATTTCACGGGAGAAGACTCGATGTCCAGCAGGCTCGGCGAAGCATCAGCGCACCACGTTCGCGCCATCTTGAAGCGGGACGGAACGTCCCAGCCTTTCGATCCTGAACGCATCGTTTCCGCCATAGTGCGTGCCGGCGCCGCAACCGGGCAATTCGGCGCGTCCGTCGCGGCTACGGTCGCGCGAACGGTGATCGAAGCAATCGTGGCTGACGCGCCGCGGCGCGCACCGACCGTCGAAGCCGTTCAGGACCTCGTCGAACGTGCATTGATCGACGCAGGCTATGTCGCCACGGCCCGCGCGTACATCGTCTACCGCGAGCAGCACAAGCAGCTGCGCGAAGATCGCAAGACCCTGATCGACGTCAGCGGCTCGATGGAGGAGTACCTCGATCAGCGCGACTGGCGCGTCAACGCGAATGCGAACCAGGGCTACTCGCTGGGCGGGCTCATCCTGAACGTTGCGGGGAAAGTCACGGCCAACTACTGGCTGAGCCACGTCTACCCGGCGGAGGTGGGCATCGCACACCGCGAGGGCGCCATCCACGTGCACGATCTCGACATGCTGTCCGGTTACTGCGCAGGCTGGTCGCTGCGCATGCTGCTTCACGAAGGCCTGAACGGTATTCCCGGCCGGGTGGAGGCCGCGCCCCCCAGGCATCTATCGAGCGCCATCGGTCAGATCGTGAATTTCCTCGGCACGCTGCAGAACGAGTGGGCGGGGGCGCAGGCGTTCAGCTCGTTCGATACCTACATGGCGCCTTTCGTCCGCAAGGACTGCCTCACCTACGCCTCGGTGAAGCAGTGCATACAGGAGCTCATCTATAACCTGAACGTGCCGTCGCGCTGGGGCAGCCAGACACCTTTCACGAATCTCACGTTCGATCTCGTCTGCCCCGAAGACCTGCAGGGCCAGATCCCGGTCATCGCCGGCGAAGAGATGCCTTTCACGTACGGCGAGCTACAGCGCGAAATGGAGATGATCAATCGCGCCTACATCGAAGTCATGATGGAAGGCGACGCCAAAGGCCGGGTGTTCACCTTCCCGATCCCGACCTACAACGTCACGTCCGATTTCCCCTGGGATTCGCCGCTCGCCGACGCGCTTTTCGATATGACCGCGAAATACGGCCTGCCGTATTTCCAGAACTTCGTGAGTTCGGACCTGAAGCCGAACATGATCCGGTCGATGTGCTGCCGCCTGCAGCTCGATCTCCGCGAGCTCTTGAAGCGCGGCAACGGTCTTTTCGGCTCGGCCGAGCAGACCGGATCACTCGGCGTCGTGACGCTCAATTGCGCGCGGCTGGGTTACCTGCATCGCGGCGATGAAGCCGGACTTTACGCTCGCACCGAGCGGCTCCTCGAGATCGGGCGGACAAGCCTCGAGGTGAAGCGCAAAGTGATCCAGCGTCACATGGACAATGGTCTGTTTCCCTATACGAGGCGCTATCTCGGAACGCTGCGCAATCACTTCTCCACGCTCGGCGTGAACGGCATCAACGAAATGATCCGCAACTTCACGGGCGACGAGCACGACATCACGACCGAATGGGGCCACCGCTTCGCATGCGATTACCTCGACCGCGTGAGAAGCCGCATCGTTCAGTTCCAGGAAGAGAGCGGCCACATGTACAACCTGGAGGCGACGCCCGCTGAAGGAACGACGTACCGCTTCGCCAAGGAAGACCGCAAACGTTTCCCCGGCATACTGCAGGCCGGCACCGCCGACATGCCGTATTACACGAATTCGTCCCAGCTACCCGTGGGCTTCACGGACGACCCGTTCGAAGCGCTCGAGCGTCAGGAACAACTTCAGCGCAAATACACCGGCGGCACGGTGCTGCACCTCTACATGAACGAGCGGCTTTCGTCGGTGCAGGCGTGCAAGACACTGGTGCGCCGCGCGCTCGAGCGCTACTCGCTGCCGTACATCACCGTGACGCCTACGTTTTCCATTTGTCCGAAGCACGGCTATCTGTCGGGCGAGCACAAGTTCTGCCCGAAATGCGACGAAGCACTGATCGAACGCAAGCAGCGGGAGCTCCGCGCCGCGTGATGCATGACAAATATCGAAAGGAGGCCAGCATGAACGACACCACGAATTTCCTTCCGCAGGGACCCGTGATCGAGCTCGACGATGCCGAGCGCCAGCCGTGCGAGGTATGGACACGCGTGATGGGCTATCACCGGCCCGTGTCCTCGTTCAACGTCGGCAAGAAGGGGGAGCACTTCGAGCGCTGCTTTTTCAAGGAACCCCGGTGACGAAAGGCGAGCTGAGGATCGGCGGGTTCGTGCCTTTCAGCGCGACCGACTATCCCGACCATCTCTCTGCCGTCGTGTTCTGCCAGGGTTGCCCATGGCGCTGCGGGTACTGCCACAACGTCCACCTACAACCCGCAACGAACGCAACGGAACTCACCTGGAGCAGCATTCTTACGTTCCTGGAACACCGCCGGGGGCTCCTCGATGCGGTGGTGTTCAGCGGCGGCGAGCCCACGCTGCAGCACGCCCTAGCCGGTGCCATGCACGCCGTTAAGGCGCTCGGATTCAAAGTGGGCCTGCATACGGCGGGCATCTACCCGCAGCGTCTCGCAGAGGTTCTGCCGCTCGTCGACTGGGTCGGACTCGATATCAAAGCGCCGTTTCATCTGTACGATTCGGTTACCCGCGCGCCCGGCAGCGGCGCACGCGCGAGGCGCAGCGCGGAGATCGTGCTCGAAAGCGGCGTCGCGTACGAATTCCGTACTACTGTCGATAGGTCGGTGCTGGGGACAGAGGATGTTGCACAGCTTTCCATGGAGCTACCGCGAATGGGTGCTACGCGGTATGTGCTCCAGGCATGCCGCGCAAACACTGCATGAGCACGGCACAGGATCAACTCATGGCAGCCAGGGCACCGGGTTGCGTGTGACGGCGACGGCGACGATATATACGAATACGGCCTGCGCGGCGATCCATGCGACGATGCGCACGCGTCTGGAATTGCCGCGTTTCAGGGCCACGGTCCCGAGCCCGATATAGAGAACGAGGCCAAGCACTTTGGCGGTGAGCCACCCGGCCACGAACGGGTACTGCCGGGTGGCGGCCGCCATGGCGATCGCGCTCGCGAGCAAGACCGTATCCACCACGTGAGGTACGATCCGCACCCAGCGGCGAGTGAGCATCTGCGGCATGCGCAGCATCCAGACGCCGCGCACGAAAAAAAGCGCGTAGCTCGTCACGACCGCACTCACGTGCAGGGACTTGAGCGCGAGGTAATCCACGTTGATTATCGCGCGTCGACTCGCGGCCTGACGTACATGGGAACGTAGCGCCAGGCCCACGCTCCGAAGGCAGCGAATGCTGCAAGCGCGGCGGAAACCATGAGCACGGAACCGATCGCGCTGCCGAGCGCAAATTCGGCCGCGACCCGCAGGAGCGCGGCGGCGAGTAGACCGACGTAACAGCACCACGTCCACGAATCGGCCTCGAGCGGCCGCCCCGAATGCCCGAGCGAAACGCGCGAGACCATACCGAGGGTCATTGCCGCAAAGTAGCCGAGCGTAAGAAGGTGCACCGGCGCGAGACCGATTCGCTCGAGCACGCCGGCTGCGACGGACAGGCTGAGCACGGCATACAGGAGAAAGGCTGCGGCGAGAACTGCGAGTGAAATATGCAGGACTGCGAGCAGTCGCACGCGGAAGCTTTGCGCAAGACCCCATCTCCACGCGAGACGCGCAACGACAAAGGCCAGGGGCAGATCGACGAGCCACACTACACCCGACGCGCCATAGAGTTCCATCGCGCCATGAGCGAGCACGCCGACAATGAGCGCAGGACGCGCCCACCACGGACGGTAGTCCGCGGACGGGCCCAGGATGCGGCTGGAAAAGAACGGAACCATGCGCGTGCTCACGCCAACGAAGATCGGCAGTATGAAAAACCATATCGCGCCGTGGAGTGCCTGACGCGCGTACCCGTAGGACCCGCTCGCCACCGCCAGTGCGAACAGCGCCGATCCCGCCGCGCCGACACTCAGGAATACGAAAAGGACAAGCGCGTAGCGCGCGTTGGCATTCCAGTAGCGCACGACCATGCGCACGAGCACGCCCATGCCCCAGATCCACCCCGCGGCATGCAGCAGCAATCCGGTTCCGGCGATCTCTCGCGTGGTGAAAAGCCCGATGTAGAAAACGACGACGCCCATCGCCATTCCAACTGCAGCCGGAACGAAGCCGGCGCGCGACGGCTTCGGCGCCCCAAGCCAGTTCGGCCCGGCGGTCATGAGGAAGCCGAACATGAAGAATGGGAAGAGGCCGTACAGAAGCAGCCATGCATGCGCCCACATGGGCGGGACACTCCAGGCGTACGGCGTGCCGAAGGCGAAGTAGCGCGATACCACGTGGGCGCTCCACCACCCGAACGCGATCACGGCCTGCACTGCGCCGAAGAAGAACATGAGCCGGTGCGGCTCGCCCGAGACGAGCGCAAGCGGCCCCGGTGAACGTTGCGCTGCCCCGCCGGCTTGCAGACCCCGTTCTTGCATTCTCGGTGGAAAGCTAACGAGGCGCGCCGCGGCGTTTCGCCATGGCGTCGCCGGTGTCAGCGAGCGCGCTCGTATCGAGCAGCCGTTCCGCGGCGGGCAGCAGCTGGTCTTCCTCGAGCTCGATATGACGCCGATACAGCGAAGTGAAGCGCCCGACCTCGTCGGCGTCGAGAGAAGCGCTCTCTCCGGCCGCTATCCTGGAAAGCGTCTCGCGCATGCGCGTCCAGGCTTTGCGCATCTCGCGGTGGTCCTCCAGAAGCCGCCCAACCAGCGCTTCGCACGCGGCCCGATCCGCGGCGAGCAGCCGCGGGAAGAGATCTTCCTCCTCGTCGCGGTGGTGGTTCTCCCCCGCCGTATCGAAGTAGCGGATCACGTTCGCGGCCGCCTGTTGCGCCTGAGCGTCGGCGCCCGCGTCACGCATGTGCTGCGAGAGACGGTGAAGCAGCTCGCAACGTTCCTCGATCCGGTCGTGACAGGCGGCGAGCATCTCCAGCGGGTGATCGAAATCCGCCGCGACGCTTCTGAAAAGACCGCTTCTCTTCTCGTCAGTCATGCGTTCCCATCGCAGGCTCACACCCGCTCACGTGTCTGTCCGTCCGGAACGTTGGTGCGCGACGCCCAGTACCTGCCGCGCGCGCCCCTGCAGCGCCTGCCACGTACGCTCGCACTCGCCCGGGCGCGGTGAGACGGTCGCTATCTGGCGCACGATCGCGCGGAGCGCGTTCGCCTCTGCCACGAGGGCATCGTAATCCTCGCCGTACACGAGCTCTGCCTTGCGGTCGCGGCAGACACCGATGCACGGCTGCGGCGCTTCGATCTTGCCGCAGCCGATGCATTGCCACACGTTCACACGCTCGATCATCCGTTCAGCGGACGCCATCCTGCCACTCCTTCGCTCAGCCCGGGGCGAAAAGCAGCACACCGTGGCTGCCGGCGACGGCGCCTGCGACCGTCACCAGGCTCAAGGCAAGCAAGAACCAGTGGACCCGGGCGATCGTGCGCAGCGTCCCCTGCAGGTCGCGCCGGGCGCGCGCCGCGACCCGCCGATGCAGCACGAACGGTTCCAGCACAAAGAGCATCAGGGTAAAAAGCGACCACACAAGCACCATGGCGCCCATCCACCAGTAGCGAAGCTCGGTAAAACGGTGCCAGAGATCGAGTGTGTGCACGAGATAGAAGCCGGTGATGCCGACTATCGCGGTAGTCCACCGGGACTGCCGCGCAAAGCGGTGTTCGACGCGCTCGAACAGCGCCATTGCACCGGCGGCATCAAGCGCTCGCACGGCCGGCAGCAGACTCGTCGTGACCATCGCGACACCACCGATCCAGAGCACGACTCCAAGCACGTGCACCGCACGCGCGACGCCCCACGCTTCCATGAGTCGAATTATCGCATCGCGCTCGCCGCCGCGGTGATGCGGGCTCTCTACCTGGTTGTGCGGCTCGGATCACGCCATCGCCGCCGTCACGGTGCGCAGCCACTCCACTAACGCCCTGGCCATGTGCTCCGGATGCGTGACGATCGTGTAATGGCCTGTACCGATGAGAAAGGGCAGGTAGCGCGATCCGGCGCGATCGACAGTCAGGCAAAAAGGCGCGATACCCTGAAGCCGC
>DASRIK010000145.1:0-13175 GCA_035650035.1 Burkholderiales bacterium
CACCGCATAGAAGCCGGGAACGACGGCTTCGGCATCGCCGTTCTTCGGCACCACCACCTGGCCGTGGTAGTTGGTCGGTATCCCGCCCATCTGGTAGTGACAGGTCGGCACCACGGGAATCGGGTCTTTCACCGGGTCTACGTTGGCAAACTTCTTCGCGATCTCACGTATGCCGGGGAGGCGCTTGTTGATCGTCTCCTCGCCCAGGTGATCCAGCTTGAGCAGGATGCAGTCGCCGTCCTTGCCGGCGCCGCGGCCCTCCTTGATCTCGGTTGCCATCGCGCGCGAAACCACGTCGCGGCTCGCGAGGTCCTTGGCATTCGGGGCATAGCGCTCCATGAAGCGCTCGCCGCTCTTGTTGAGGAGGTAGCCGCCCTCGCCACGCACCCCTTCCGTGATGAGCACGCCCGCTCCGGCCACGCCGGTCGGATGGAACTGCCAGAACTCCATGTCCTCCAGCGGGATGCCGGCGCGCGCCGCCATGCCGAGGCCATCGCCGGTATTGATGAAAGCATTGGTGCTGGCCGAGAAGATGCGGCCCGCTCCGCCGGTAGCGAAGATGGTGGACTTCGCCTGCAGGATCATCACCTCGCCGGTCTCCATCTCGAGCGCGGAAACGCCCAGCACGGTGCCGTCCCGGCCGCGGATCAGGTCGAGCGCCATCCATTCGACGAAGAAATGGGTATGCGCCTTGACGTTCGCCTGGTAGAGCGTGTGCAGCATGGCGTGGCCGGTGCGGTCAGCCGCGGCGCACGCGCGCGGCACCATGCGCTCTCCGTAGTTGCGCGTCTGCCCGCCGAACGGGCGCTGGTAGATCTTGCCGTTCGGCAGCCGGTCGAACGGCATGCCGAAGTGCTCCAGCTCGTAGACCACCTCGTTGGCCTTGCGGCACATGAACTCGATCGCGTCCTGGTCGCCGAGGTAGTCGGAGCCCTTGACCGTGTCGTACATGTGCCAGTGCCAGTTGTCCTCCTCGACGTTGCCGAGCGAAGCGGCGACGCCGCCCTGTGCGGCCACTGTGTGGGAGCGGGTCGGGAACACCTTGGAGAGCACCGCGACCTTGAGATCGGCACGGGCGAGCTCGAGCGCGGCGCGCATGCCGGAGCCGCCGGCACCGACTACGACTGCGTCGAATTGACGTGTAGCTATAACCATAGAGATCTTAGACAGCCCACAGGATCTGCCAGGTCCAGACGCCGTAGCCGATGAGCGTGAGGATCACCAGCACGTACAGCACCAGGCGCAAGCCCGTGTCCTTTACATAATCCATGAAGATGTTGCGCACGCCGACCCAGGCATGGAGCAGCACGCTCAACACGAAAAAAATCGTTGCATAACGCACGACCGAAAGGCTCCAGAGCGCGTGCCAGCGGTCGTAGTCGATCTGCGGAAGCGACACCAGCACCGCCAGCAGGAACAGCGTGTAGAGAAGCATGACCACGGCGGTCACACGCTGCGCGAGCCAGCCGCGCCAGCCGTAGTGGGCGACGACTGTCATTTCCCGCCGCTCTACCACAGAAGCACGCCCGCTATAACGGTCAGACCCAGAGCGAGCGCGAGCACGGCGTACGCCGTCATGCGCGCGCCGGGCAGCTCGATACCGAGTCGCAGATCGAGACCCAGGTGCCGGATACCCGCGAACGTGTGATGCAGATAAGCCCAGACGAGGCCCAGGATCACCAGCTTCACGAGCGGCTCATCGATGAACGCTTTCAGCTGCAAGTACGACTCGGGCGACGCGAGGCTGCGCTGAAGGCCGATCAGAAAAATCCAGAGAAAAAGAAACAAAAGGGCGCCGCTGATCCTGTGGAGGATGGAGACGACGGCGGGAATGGGCTGCCTTATCTGAAGCAAATTCAGAAACTTCGGTCTCGCTTTGGACATCAGGAGGCTTTCTTCTTGCGTCGCGTCATCCTGCAGGTCTGCAAAAGACGCCGGGCGGGGCAATCTTGCTCAAGCAAAACATTGGAATTGTACCAGCTCGTCCGGCCGATGTAACGCTCCGCGCCTCGCACATAGTTGATTCCGGTCATGTTTGCGTTTTGACCGTCGCAAGCGCCTCCGAGTATCATCGCTCACGCGCCCGGCCTGGCGTCGCTCGAGTTCCCGCCTCGCGCTCGCCCGCGGCTTTTCACGATTCAACCCTTCAGCATCCTTCAGGAGTTTTCCAGATGAAACGACCCATGCGCGTCGCGGTGACCGGAGCCGCGGGACAGATCGGCTACAGCCTGCTTTTCCGTATTGCAAGCGGCGAGATGCTTGGCAAAGAGCAGCCCGTCATACTCCAGCTTCTCGAGATCCCCGATGAGAAAGCGCAGAAAGCGCTGAAAGGCGTGATGATGGAGCTCGACGACTGCGCCTTTCCTCTGCTTCAAAGCATGGTGCCGACGGCCGACCCCAAAGTCGCATTCAGGGACGCGGACGTCGCACTGCTCGTCGGCGCCCGGCCGCGCGGGCCGGGCATGGAGCGCAAGGACTTGCTGGAAGCCAACGGCAAGATCTTCGGGCCGCAAGGGCAGGCGTTATCGGAAGTCGCGAGCCGCGACGTCAAAGTGCTGGTCGTGGGCAACCCCGCGAACACGAACTGCCTCATCGCGATGAAGAATGCGCCGCAACTGAAGCCTTCGAACTTCACCGCGATGATGCGTCTCGATCACAACCGCGCGCTCTCGCAGGTGGGACAGAAAGTGGGCAAGCCCGTGGGAAGCGTGAGGAAGATGATCGTCTGGGGGAATCACTCTGCGACACAGTACCCCGACATCTTCCATGCGGAAGTCGACGGTAAAGAGGTCTGGCCGATGATCAACGACCAGAAATGGCTCGAGAACGAGTTCATACCGACCATACAGAAACGCGGTGCGGCGATCATCGAAGCGCGCGGCCTTTCATCCGCGGCGAGCGCGGCCAATGCCGCTATCGACCACATTCGCGACTGGGTGTACGGCACGCCCTCTGGCGACTGGGTCAGCATGGGACTGCCCTCGGATGGCAGCTATGACATCCCGGAAGGCGTGATGTACGGCTATCCCGCCACGTGCCGCAACGGCCGCTACGAAATCGTGCAGGGGCTCGAGGTCTCCGACTGGAGCAAAGCGCGCATGCAGGCAACGCTCAAGGAGCTGCACGAAGAGCGCGACTCCATCAAGCATCTGCTCGGCTGACGCCGAAACGAGACGGGTGGCGAGCGACGGGTGACGGGAAACCGCCGCTGTGACTCGTCACTCATCACCCGTCACTCGTCACCGCATTGAGAGAGGGGGAGCGAACATGAACGCAAACGAAGGCGCGCCAGCGCCAAAGCCCAAAAAATCGGTCGCCCTGTCCGGGATCGCAGCAGGCAGCACCGCGTTGTGCACGGTCGGCCGCAGCGGAAACGATCTCAACTATCGCGGGTACGACATCCTCGATATCGCCGATCACGCCGAGTACGAGGAGATCGCGTATCTGTTGATTCACGGCAAGCTCCCGAACAAGGCGGAGCTCGCGAACTACAAGGCGAAGTTAAAGCAGCTGCGCGGACTGCCCGCGATCGTGCGCAACGTGCTCGAACGGATTCCGGCGGGCGCGCATCCCATGGATGTCATGCGCACGGGCTGTTCGGCGCTCGGCACTGCATTGCCGGAAAAAGACGATCACAACCTGCCCGGCGCACGCGATATCGCCGATCGCCTCATCGCCTCCTTCGGGCCGATGCTTCTTTACTGGTACCACTACAGCACGAATGGACGGCGGATCGAAATCGAGACCGACGACGACTCGATCGGCGCGCACTTTCTGCACCTGCTCCACGGTCGGCCGCCGACGCCGCTGTCGATGCGCGCGATGCACACCTCGCTCAATCTCTACGCTGAGCACGAGTTCAACGCTTCGACCTTTGCGGCACGCGTGATCGCCGGCACCGGTTCCGACATGTATTCCGCGATCACCGGCGCGATCGGCGCGCTCCGCGGTCCGAAGCACGGCGGCGCGAACGAAGTCGGCTTCGAAGTGATGAATCGTTACGAGACACCGGAAGACGCCGAGAACGACATCGTCACGCGCATACGGAACAAAGAGACGGTCATCGGCTTTGGCCATCCGGTCTACACGATTGCCGATCCGCGCAACAAGATCATCAAGGAAGTCGCGCGCACGCTCTCCGCAGACGTCGGCGACATGAAATTGTTCGAAATTGCGGAGCGCATCGAAGCCGTGATGATGCGCGAGAAAAAGATGTTCGCGAACCTCGACTGGTTTTCAGCCGTGTCGTACAGCAAGTTGGGCGTCCCGACGCCCATGTTCACGCCGATTTTCGTTGTCTCGCGCACCGCGGGCTGGGCCGCTCACGTCATCGAACAGCGGATCGACAACAAGATCATTCGCCCGACCGCCGTGTACACAGGACCCGAGGCGCGCAAATTCGTGCCGATCGATAAGCGCTAAATCATGAGCACAGCCGTTTCCAACGTTCGCCCCGACCCCGACAAGGTCCTGGTCGACATCGCGGAGTACGTCACCCAGTACAAGATCGAAAGCCCGGAAGCCTACGACACCGCCCGCCTGTGTCTCATGGACACGCTCGGCTGCGGACTCGAAGCGCTGACGTATCCCGCCTGCACGAAGCTGCTCGGGCCTATCGTGCCGGGTACCGTCGTGCCGAACGGCGCGAAAGTCCCGGGGACTTCGTATCAGCTCGATCCGGTGACGGCGGCATTCAACATCGGCGCCATCATTCGCTGGCTCGATTTCAACGATACATGGCTCGCGGCCGAATGGGGCCACCCCTCGGACAACCTCGGGGGCATCCTGGCGACGGCCGACTGGCTCTCTCGCACGCGCGTCGCCGCAGGCAAAGCGCCGCTCGCCATGCGCGACGTGCTCACCGGCATGATCAAGGCGCACGAAATCCAGGGGGTGATCGCACTGGAGAACAGCTTCAACCGCGTCGGGATCGACCATGTCGTGCTCGTGAAAGTGGCGACGACCGCTGTCACGGCGAACATGATCGGCTGCTCGTTCGACGAGACGGTCAATGCGATCTCGAATGCGTGGATCGACGGGCAGTCGCTGCGCACCTACCGGCATGCACCGAACGCGGGCTCGCGCAAATCCTGGGCCGCGGGCGATGCGACGAGCCGCGGCGTGCGGCTTGCGCTGATGGCGCAAAAAGGCGAGATGGGTTATCCCTCCGCGCTCACGGCCAAGACGTGGGGCTTTTACGACGTGCTTTTCAAAGGGAAGCCGTTCACGTTTCCGCGGCCGTATGGCTCGTACGTGATGGAGCACGTGCTTTTCAAGATCTCGTTTCCCGCCGAGTTTCACGCGCAGACCGCAGTCGAATGTGCGGTGGCACTCCACAGTCAGGTGCGGGATCGCCTGCAGGACATCGAGAAAGTCGTCATCACGACGCACGAATCAGCGATTCGCATCATCGACAAGAAGGGGCCGCTGTACAACCCCGCGGATCGCGACCACTGCATTCAGTACATGACGGCGATCGGGCTCATGAAAGGCGCGCTTACGGCTGCGGATTACGAGGACGACGTTGCTACGGACCCGCGCATTGACGCGCTGCGCGCCAGGATGGAGTGCGTCGAGGACACGGCGTGGACGCGGGACTATCTCGATCCGGAGAAACGCTCGATCGCGAATGCGGTGCAGGTGTTTTTCAAGGACGGCACCAGCACGTCGAAAGTCGCTGTCGAGTATCCGATCGGCCATCGCCGTCGACGCAAAGACGGCATACCTCTGCTCGAAGCCAAGTTCCGCACCAACCTCGCGCGGCGGTTTGCCGCAAAGCAGCAGCAGGCGATCTGGGACGTCTGCAGCAACGCGAAAGCGCTGGAAGCGATGCCGGTGAACGAGTTCGTCGACCTCTTCGTTGTTTAAAAGGTGACGAGACGGGTGATGAGAACGAGCGACGGGAAAGAGTGACGAGGGATGGTCCGTCATTTCTTGCGGCTGCTGCTCGTCACGTTATTGCCCGTCACCTGCGCGGCCGCGCCAGATTCGCACAGCTCCCTCTTCAGCCTCAACACCGGTGACCTCAAAGCCGAGCTCGCCGACGCACGCGCAGGCGGCAAGCGCGCGCTGATGCTGTTCTTCGAGCAGGAAGGCTGTCCCGGCTGCCGGCACATGAAGCAGCACGTCTTCAACCGCAAAGAGGTGCAGGACTACTACCGGAACAATTTCGTGAGCTTGCCCGTCGACATTCACGGATCGGTGCCGCTCCGGGATTTCGCGGGACGGGATCTCACGGAGAAAACGTACGCGCAAGCGATGAAAGTAAGGGGGACGCCGACGTTCGTTTTCACCGACTTGACGGGCGCCGAGATCGTGCGCATCGTGGGGCCGTTGGAAACGCCTCAGGAATTTCTGCTGCTCGGTGAATTCGTCACGAGCGGTGCATACAAAAGCCGCTCGTTCGCGCAGTACAAGGCGGCGAAACCTCTTCAGAAGGGCATTTGACCGATGCCACACAATCTCTTCGATTCGCTGAAGGACCTTCCTCTCCCGTCCGGCCGCAAAGGCCGGTATTACTCGCTGGCCGCGCTGCAGGCGGCCGGGTTGGGCAATATCTCCCGCATGCCGCAGTCGCTGCGCATCGTGCTCGAATCGGTGCTGCGCAATTGCGATGGCAAGCGCGTTACCGAAGAGCATGTGCGCGAGCTTGCCGGATGGGCCCCGACTGCGAAGCGGACCGCCGAGATCCCGTTCGTGCTCGCACGCATCCTCCTCCAGGACATGGCCGGTTTCCCGTCGCTGAACGATTTCGCGGCCATGCGTAACGCCGCGAAGAGGCTCGGCGGAGATCCGACGCGCATCGAGCCGCTCGTACCTGTCGACCTCGTCGTCGATCATTCCGTCGAAGTCGACGTGAGCGGCCAACCCGACGCCATCGAGCGCAACATGGAGCTCGAGTTCCAGCGAAACGGCGAGCGCTATGCATTTCTCAAATGGGGCAAACAGGCTTTCGGCGGCATCCGGATCGTCCCGCCCGGCAACGGCATCGTGCACCAGGTGAACCTCGAGTACCTCGCGCGCGGCGTGTGGGAAAAGGACGGTATCTACTATCCCGACACGCTCGTCGGCACCGATTCCCACACGACGATGGTGAACGGCATCGGCGTCGTGGGCTGGGGCGTGGGCGGGATCGAAGCCGAGGCGGGCATGCTCGGACAGCCGATGTACTTCCTGACGCCTGACGTCGTCGGCGTGCACATGACCGGCCGGCTTCGCGAAGGCGTCACCGCGACCGACCTCGTGCTGACGGTGACCGAGCTCCTGCGCAAGAACAAAGTCGTCGGCCAGTTCGTCGAATACTTCGGAGAAGGCGCCGCATCGCTCACGGCACCCGCCCGGGCGGTCGTTGCGAACATGTCGCCTGATTACGGCGCGACGATCGGCTTTTTCGGCGTCGACGAGAAGACGATCGACTATTTCCGCGTCTCCGGTCGTCCGGCCGAGCAGGTCGAAGCCATCGAGACGTATTTCAAGGCACAAGGCCTTTTCGGCATCCCGCGCAAAGGCGAGATCGACTACAGCCGCGTGATCGAGCTCGACCTCTCCAAAGTCGTGCCCAGCGTCTCCGGCCCGAAATTCCCGCAGGACCGCATCGACCTTCCCAAGATCAAGAGCCGCTTCGACACGCTCTTCTCCACGGCGGTCGCCGAGAAAGGCTACGGCAAACCGGCGGCCGAGCTCGTGAACCGCTACGGTACGCAACGCGCAGGCGTCGACGTCGGCCACGGCGATGTGCTGATCGCGGCGATTACGTCGTGCACGAACACCTCGAACCCGAACGCCCTCCTCGCCGCCGGTCTCCTCGCAAAGAAAGCGGTTGAGAAAGGCCTCAAGGTGCACCCGCGGGTGAAGACTTCGCTCGCGCCGGGATCGAAAGTGGTGACTTCGTATCTGCGCGACGCGGGCCTCATGCCCTACCTCGAGCAGCTCGGCTATCACGTCGTCGCCTACGGCTGCACGACCTGCATGGGTAACGCGGGCCCCCTCGACGAGGCGGTCGAGGATACCGTTGTCAAAAATGATGTCGTCGCGTGCGCGGTACTGTCGGGCAACCGCAACTTCGAAGCGCGCGTCCACCAGAGCCTCAAGGCGAACTTCCTGATGAGTCCGCCGCTGGTCGTGGCGTTCGCGCTCGCCGGCACGGTGCGCATCGACACCGACAAGGACCCGATCGGCACGGGTAAGGACGGCAAGCCCGTCTACCTGAAGGACATCTGGCCGAGCGACTCGGAAATAGCGGCCGTCCTCAGGTTCGCGAATGACGCCGAGAAATTCCGCCGGGAATACGGCGATCTCGCCGGCGCAAGGGAGCTCTGGGATGCGATC
Source organism: Burkholderiales bacterium (assembly GCA_035650035.1). GTDB lineage: Bacteria > Pseudomonadota > Gammaproteobacteria > Burkholderiales > SG8-41 > JAQGMV01. Next base: position 8,329 of record DASRIK010000145.1, read on the forward strand.
CCCGAAAGCAAGGGCGCGACGTTCGGCTACGACCCGCAGTCGACTTACATTCTCGAGCCGCCGTTCTTCCAGGGCGTAGGACTCGAGCCGGGGAAACTCACGGATGTGAAAGGTGCGCGCACACTCGGTATTTACGGAGACTCCCTGACGACCGACCATATCAGCCCTGTCGCACCGATCAAAGCGACCTCACCCGCGGGACAGTGGTTGACCGAGCACAAGGCACGCGAGATGAACACGTTCGGTGCACGGCGCTGCAATCACGAAGTCATGGTGCGCGGCGCGTTTGCAAACGTGCGCATCAAGAATCTCATGGTGCCCGGCGTCGAAGGCGGCGTCACGGTGCATCAGCCGAGCGGCGAACAGATGGGTATCCATCAGGCCGCAGAGCGTTACCGTCGCGAAGGCGTTCCGCTCGCCGTTCTCGCCGGCGAAGAATACGGCACCGGGTCTTCACGTGACTGGGCGGCCAAGGGTCCGCAGCTTCTCGGCGTGAAGTTCGTCGTCGCGCGCGGCTTCGAGCGCATCCATCGCACCAATCTCATCATGATGGGTGTCCTGCCATGCCAGTTCAAAGGCAGCGACAGCGTGGCGTCGCTCGGCATCGACGGCAGCGAGACGTTCGATCTCTCCGGCGTCGAAGGTGAGCTCAGGCCCGGACAGGACGTGACGCTCACGATCCGCCGAAAAGACGGCAGTACGAAGAAAGTCTCGCTCACGCTACGCGCCGATACGCCGATCGAGATCGAGTATCTCAGGCACGGCGGCATTCTGCCGTACGTGCTGCGGGAAATCCTCGAGGAAGCGGCTTAGGAGAGCGGGATCGCCGGCAGGTCAACCGCGCCGGCGGTCTGCATCGAGAATCGCATTGAGCGCGTCGAAGTCGACGGGCTTCACGAGGTGCTTGTCGAAGCCGGCGGCGAGTGAAGCGCGTATGTCACTCGGCTGCCCGTACCCGCTTACGGCAATCATGTAAGCGTCCGCCGTGGCGTCGCTCCGCCGCAACTGCCTGACGAGCTCGTGCCCGTGAATGTCAGGCAGACCGAGATCGACCAGGAAAACCTCGGGTGGCCATGCCTCCGCGATAGACACGGCGCTGGCAGCGTCAGACGCGACGCGGATTTCGTGGCCCCGCTCGCGGAGGACGAGCGCCATGGTTTCGGCGACATCCGCATTGTCTTCGACCACCAGGATACGCGCCTGCGACCGGCACACGACGACCTCCCGCTGGCCGCGCTGAACGCGTCTGTCTGCGCGCGGAAGGCGGACGGTGAACGTGCTTCCGAGGCCGGGTAGGCTGCGAACATGGATGCTGCCGCCGTGCAACTCGACGAGGCGCTTCGTGATCGCGAGGCCGATGCCGAGGCCGCCGTGCATACCTGAGGGCGTTTCAGCTGCCTGCTCGAAGAGATTGAATATGTAGGGCACGCGCTCCGGCGGTATGCCGATGCCCGTGTCCGCTACGGTCACGGCCGTCTCCTGCTCGTCGGCCGTCGTGCTCACGTCGATGTGTCCGCCTGCCGAGGTGTACTTGATCGCGTTCGTGAGCAGGTTGACGAAAATCTGCACGAGCCGCAGCTTGTCGCCGTAGACCGAGATCTCCTGCGCAGGCAGCGACAGCGAAAGCTGGTGGCCGTTCGCGCTGAACTGGTGATGCACGGTTTCGATCGCCTCGTGGATCGCGTCGGCGACGCCAACGTAGTTCCTGTCGAGCGTGATCTTGCCCGCGGTGATCCGCGCGGTGTCCAGCAGATCGTTCACAAGGTGCTCGAGGTTCTGCGACTGCCGATCGATGATGTCGTGAATCCGCTTGACCTTCTCGTCGGCTTGAGGCAGCTGCCGCAGCAGCATCGAGCTGTTGCGGATGGCCGCGAGCGGGTTGCGAAGCTCGTGTGCAAGCGTCGCGATAAAATAGTTCTTACGACGCTCCGCAGCCTCGAGCGCCGCGGCCGCGGCCTTGCGCTCCGTCACGTCCTCGGTGATGCCGAACGAACAGCGCACGTCGCCGAGCTGGACGATCGTAGTCGTCGTGTGCACCCAGATGATCGTGCCGTTGCGGCGGATATGCCGTTTCTCGATGACTCGAAGGTCGGTCTCTTTCCGAACGTAAGCTTCGAAACTTTCCGCATCCGCCGTGCGGTCTTCCGGATGCGTCAGTGCAATCGCCGTCGTATTGAGCAGCTCCCGCTCGGAGTAGCCGGTGATCTCGCAAAGCTTCGCGTTGACGCGCAGGAAGCGCCGCGTGCCGATGTCCGTCAGCGCCATGCCGATATCCGCCCTGTCGAACATCTCCCGCAGGATGATGCTCGCGGGAATGTTTTCGAACGAAGGAAGGTTCGGGCTAGGCACCGCAATTCCGCCTGGCATCGATGTTCCTGCTGCTTGTCGTCCGGCAACTGGACCGCGCCGGACGACACACGTGAATCCAAGATAGCACGAAGCGTGCAGGCAGTATCGGCCCGGGTAAAATCGGGGCCTTTTCGCTGGCGCTTTCCTTATCCGCCGCGCCTGGCCGAGCTGGGGCTTTGACGCCGTCGAATCGCGGCGCAGTCAACCGCTAAGGATGGCCAAGCCGTGCGCATCGGTGGGAGCGTAAGCGGCGGCGAGGCCAAGAAGCGGGATGACCGTGGACTTCCAGGTTTTCAGTAATGTCAGTATGTCGGTTGTAAACGATGAAACCCACGATGCTGCAACGTGGGCAGATATAGGTGCGCTAGCTGACATGATTGCCTCCCTGAGTTGAAGCCAATGCGGGGGCAGCGCTTTGCTCAGCCTTGATCGGATGGTCCGGTGCGGCGGAGCGGATCGAGCCGAGAGGCGTTGAGTGTGGGACCTACCCTCGGTTCTTCGGTTTTACGCCGCAGCCCGATATGCGTCAACGTGATTAAACGCGCGATCACGCGAACGGTTCTTGCAGCATGCCTTGGGCGTCTCGATTCCATGTCCACGCTATGCCTGTAAGGCCATCTCGCCTGATTACCGGCGCAATACCCATTGCGATCGTGCTCGCCTGCGGGACGGTGCATGCGGCGGACCGCCAGGAAAAAACGGGCGCGGCTGCCACGACGTTGCCGGCGGTCGAAGTAAGCGCCCTCCGTGATCCGGTCGAAAAGTCCTATCGTAAGATCGTCAGAGGCATGGACCTCTTCGAGCAGAGGCGCAGCAGCTTCGCTCCTAACGCCTCGCTGCGCTTCAAGCTGCTGCCCCGCAGCCGCGACACGAACATGGACGGCATCGCGCTAAATATCGTCGGCGAGCGGGTCGCGATACCGGTGCCGGTCACTTCCGACAATACGTTTGCTTTGCAGCGCTCGGAGCGGGCGCTGAAGGAAGATGCGGTCGTGGTGCCCGATCGCAAGGCGCGCAGCATGACCTGGCGCACCGAGATCCGCACGCCCGGTCTGCCGCCGAACACCCGGCGCTTGGGTGACCTTCGACTGGAATGCCTGGTCGGCATGGAAGCCGACCTCGTCTCGGAGGTCCGCGACCTGCTCGGACGGATGATCAGGGCGCTGACGACGACAGGCTATTGCAACCAGCGCGAACCTCACTACCTCTTTTTCGCCGAGCGCCCCTTATGGAGTGCCACGCTGGTCGCGGGGAACCGCAGAGAAGTTCTGTCGATCGACTCTCTCTACGCAGGGATCACACGCGATCCCATGACGCCCACCGACCTGCAATACTGCGATTGCGAGGTGCTGCTCGACCGGACCTACTATGCGCCGCTCGGCGACCCAAGCTGGCCGAACGATACGCTCATCGTGTTCGAGTATATGGATGACGCCGCTGTTCCTGCCGCGCACGACTCGCGGTCTCCGGCATCCAGAGGATTGTCTCGATGACGATGGTCGTTCGTATCGGCGCCGCTATCGTGCTGGGGCTCTGCCTTGCCGGATGCGCGACGCGGTCGGTTATCGTTCCTAGCGCTGTCGTCACGTCCCCCCGCACGAAGGTCATCGCGCCACAGCGGGTCAAGGACGCCGTAGTCGTCGGCCAGAGCACCAAGGCGGACGTTATCGCCGCGCTCGGAGAGACTCTGGTCGTCAGCTTCGAGACCGGTTTCGAAGTCTGGGTTTATCGGTTCGGCGACGACTCTTCGCGCAAGCGTGGCCTGCCGTCACGTGCGACGCGAAGCGCTTCCGAAAAAGCGGGGCCCGGGGACACCGCCGAATTTGTCATCCTGTTTGCGCCTTCCGGCGTCGTCGCGAAGACGCGAATTCGCCCTGCGCCGGAAGGCCGGCACGACGGATGAAACCGCAGGAGCCATCGCGGAAGCTCGGGTTTGCAAAAGGCGGTCGTACCCCTTCAGGCGACGACGCCCTCTTCGCCACTCTCGAGCCGATAAAGCCATGCGAGCAACTCGGCCACCGCCACATAGAGCTGCGGCGGAATCGCGTCGTCGAGATCGACCTGCATGAGCAGGCCGACGAGCTCGGGAGACTCGTGGACGTATATCCCCGCTTCGGCCGCACGCTTGATGATCTCTTCAGCGATGAGCCCTCGGCCTTTCGCGACGACGCGCGGCGCGGGCGAACCTGTTTCATAGGTCAGCGCGACGGCGGCCTTTTTCGCGTCTTCAGGTTTCATCGCGCTCGACTTTCATTTCGACCAGCGCCAACCCGGCCCCCGCGAGTGCGTCGCGCAGCGTTATCTGCCCGTCTCTCAGAGCAGACCGCGTATCGGCTGCCAGCTCTGCAAAAGCGATACGCACCTCATCGCCCTGAATCGCGAGCAGTGCAGTCACCTGCCCGAGCCGCGGAAGCGTCAACCGCAAGGACGTTCTCCAGACCGGCAAATCCTCGGCCGCTTTGCCGCCGCGTTGATCTTCTTCGATTCGCCACTCCATC
>DASRIK010000146.1:0-12866 GCA_035650035.1 Burkholderiales bacterium
GTATCGAGAAGATCCTCGGCGTCCTCCGACACCGTGAGCATGAGAACCGGTACCCGCGGCAGCTCCTCCGCCATCATGCGGACCGCCTCGCGCCCGGAAATCCCTGGCATGTCGAGGTCCATGAGCACGACATCCGGCTGCAACTCGCGAGCGCGCTTGACGCCCTCCAGGCCGTCGGACGCCTCCCCAACCACCTCGAAATCCGGCTGACGCGCGAGCAGCGCTTTTACACCGCTCCTGAACAGCGTGTGATCGTCTACGAGCAGGATGCGAAGCTTCGCGCTCATGCCGGTGCCTCCGCGACGACTGCGTGCGAAAGCGGCAGTACGAGCTTCACTCGCGTGCCCCGTCCCGGCGCCGCGTCTATGACGAGCTCACCACCGATGCGCTGCGCGCGTTCCCGCATGATGCGCAGCCCGATGTGCCGCTCGCCCGGGGCTTCGACGATCTTCGGGTCGAAACCGGCGCCGTTGTCGTTCACGCTGAACTCATACGCCCCGTTACGCTGCATCGAGACTTCCACGGCAGTTGCGTCCGCATGCTTGCGCACGTTCGACAGCGCCTCCTGCAGAATGTGCACGACCTGGAGTTGACTGTCGAGCGGGAGGGGAACGGCGGTGCCGCTTTCGCGGAAACGCGTGCGGATGCCGGTCTGCACTTCGAAGCGCTCCAGTGTCTGGCGGATCGTGAGCGCGATGTCCTCATGCTTTACGCGCGTACGGAAGTAGACGAGAAGCTCTCGCACGTTCTCGTAGCTTTCCTCGATACCTTTGCGGATTTCCCCGAGCAGCTCACGCGCTTCATCCGTGTCGGCGCGCTTCAGCGCGTCCGCGAGCATCTGCGCCTCGATGTTAAGAAACGCGAGCGATTGCGCGATGCTGTCGTGCAGCTCCTGTGCGAGCAGGTTGCGCTCCTCCGCGATCGCAACCTCCTTCACCCGTGAGATAAGGCGATGGTTTTCGATCGCGACGCCGAGGTGGCGGCCGAGGGCTTCGAGCATCTGGCGCTCGGCTTTCGTCACAGCACGCTCCCGCGCGAAATAGAGATTGAAGAGCCCGAGAAGCTGGTTGCTGAAGCGGATCGGGAAGATCGTCACCGTCCGGAAACCCTGGCGCTGGCAGCCGTAGACGATGTTCTCGTCATCGACCGCCGACAGGTTCTCGATGATCGACTTGCTGCGCTGGGCCGCCTCCCCGCACAGGCATTCGCCAAAGCTCATGCACTGCTCGGACTTGGCGAAATCCTGCGCGAGCCCTTCGTGGATGTACATGTGGATCTGCCGCGATGCCGGCTCGATGAGGCGCACCGCGCCCGCCTGCGCGCCGAGCAGCGCCTGGACTTTCTTCAAAAACTGGCGGCAGGCATTCTCGATCGGGCTCGCGCGGTTGAGCAGCGTGGCCACGTCGTAGAGCGTGCCGAGCTCGCGGTTTCTCTGCGCGAGGTCGCGCGTCTTCTCGGCGACGCGCTCTTCGAGTGTCGTGTAGACGTGCTGGATCTCCTCGGCCATGCGGTTGAAGCCGGCGGCGAGCTCGCCGAACTCGTCGCGCGTCTCGACGGCGAGGCGCACCGTCAAGTCGCGGCCCGTGATGCGGCGCATGCCGTCGGAAAGCTTCTCGACCGGCCGCACGACCAGCATATACATGAGGTAGATCAGCGCTACCGTGCCGGCCAGCGCAAGCGCGACGAGGCCGAGCTGGAGGTAGCGCAGAACTTCCAGATTACCGGCGTTGTGCCGCTCGACGTGACCGACCAGCCGGTCGATGCGTGCGACGAGCCCCTCGATATCGACGCGCAGCGCGCGCAACGAAGCGTGTGCGTCCCGCGAGCCGTCCTCCGTGAGGGCGCGTGTGATCCGGGGCTTGAGCCACAGCCACTGATCACGCACTGCGGCGAGCTCGGCGACGATCTGCGGATCGCGCGGGAGAACCAGCGGCCGTGCCGGATCGCCTCGCTGGAGCACATCGAGGATTTCCTCGAGCCGCCCCATCTCGGCGTACATGTCGGCGCGCGCACTGCCATAGGGCTCGCGCAGGCTTTCGGCAAGCAGGTACGCGATGTGGTACGTACGCATACGCTCGCTGCCGAGATCGTTGATGACCGCGGCGCCGCCTTCGAGTTTCCAGGATTCGTATAGCGTGAAGCCGATTCCGGCGAGCGCAACCGCACAGAACGCGATCGCGACGCACACGAGCTTGACGCTGAGCGCGCGGCCCGGGAGCAGCGCCGGCATGGCCATAGTCCGGAAAGGATAGTCGCACGCGAACGCGGCGAGCTTGATTTACATCAAAACGTGAGGCGTAATGCGAGGTTATTGCAGGACTCTCTCACAGTGCCGCAGTGGTTCCGCATCCTCGCCCCGGCCGCGGTGCCGGAACCCTGCAGCTCGGCGCTCAATGCGGCGATCGTGAAAGCCCTGCACAGCCCGCAAGCAAAGGCACTCAGGCGCGAAGCCGGAATAGCCTTGCCGGTACCGCATACGCCGCGGTGAAACGTGCCCGCCAAAAAAAGGAGGTTCGATGCGGATTCTGGTCTTGATCGCTCTGTTGTGCGGACTCTCGGGTGCCGGGCTGGCGCAGCCCTATCCTTCGCGTGCCGTGCGCTTCGTCGTGCCCTATCCGGCAGGCGGGCCGGCCGACATCGTCGCGCGCATCGTCGGGCCGGGAATGGCGACACAACTCGGGCAGCCCGTCGTCATCGATAATCGCGGGGGCGCGGGCGGTCACGTCGCAGCCGGCGACGTGGTGCGCGGACCCGCGGATGGTCACACGATCGTGCTCACCACGATTGCGCATAACGCCGCGCACATGATGTACGCCAATCTGAGCTACGACCCGGCGAAGGACCTGAAGCCCGTCGTAGTGATAGCCGAGGCGCCGAGCGTGCTCGTCGTGCATCCGTCGCTGCCCGTGCGTTCAGTCCACGAGCTCGTCGCGCTTGCGCGCGGCAATCCCGCAAAGCTCACCTATGGCTCGGCAGGCGCGGGCTCCGCTCTGCACATGGCCGCGGAGCTCTTCAAGATGCTGAGCCGCACCGATATCACGCACGTGCCTTACAAAGGGAGTACTCCGGCGCTCGCCGATCTCGTCGGCGGCCACATCCACATGATGTTCGACAATATCGCATCGGCGATCCCGCACGTGCGCTCGGGACGATTGCGAGCAGTCGCGGTCACGAGTGGCAAACCCGCGCAACTCCTGCCCGAGTTGCCGACGATCGCCGCGGCGCTGCCGGGTTACGAGTCCGTGCCGTGGTACTCGATCTCCGTGCCTGCCGCGGTGCCCGACGAGGCCGTGCGTCGCCTGAACGATGTCGCGAACAAAACGCTGAAAGCACCGGAGCTCAATCAACGCTGGCAGGACCTCGGGCTTACGCCGCTTGGCGGCTCGCCGGAAGCGGCTCAACGCCGCAACGAAGTCGAAACCCGCCGCTGGTCGCAGGTCATCAAGGCAGCGGGCATCAAGGCACAGTAGCGCATGTCCGAACTGGAGAACTGGTGAAAGCGCTTTCTGCCCGCGCCTCACCGTCTCCGTTAGGTCGGTCGCCGTCTACTTGCCCTTCGCTGCTGGTGTGGTTGACGGCGCCGGCGGAATGTCGACCACCTCCACCGTTGGCTTGAAGTTGGGATCGCGCAACGCAAGTTGTCCCTGCCGCGCGTAGTTGAGCGATTCCGCCAGGATGCGCGCTGCTTCCTGCGGCGCGTGGAATCCGGTGGAATTCTCCGCCTCCACGAAGTCGAGATAGAACTGCGCGCGACGCTGGAGATAACGCGGCGTCGTGAGCTCCCCGTCACTCCTGCCTGCATCTTTGGCCGCCTTGAGATCGGAGATGAGGCCCAGAAGTGCCGTCATCGCCTGCTCGCGCAGCAGCCAGTGCCGATCCTGAATTTGCTCGACGCGGTCGCGCAGCTCGCGCTCGGTGAGCTTCGGATCGCGCTTGCTGTGACAGCCGTAGCATGCGTTCTTCAGATTGAGCACCGGGCTGCGCACCCAGTGGTCCGTCAGGGTGGAGCCTTTGTACTGAATTTTCGGCATGTGGCAGTCGGAGCACGTGACCCCGGCCCGCCCGTGTATGCCCTGCGACCACAGCTCGAACTCGGGATGCTGCGCCTTCAGCGCCGGCGCGCCGGTGTCCCTGTGCGTCCAGTCGCGGAAACCGATCTCGTCGTAGTAGGCGTGGATCTGCTCGACCTTGACGCCTTTCGACCACGGAAACACGAGCCGCCGTTCCGGCCCCTGGAAATAATATTCGACATGACATTGCGCGCACACGTACACGCGCATCTCCTGCTGACTGGCTTTCGTGACGTCATAGTTCTGCACGCCTTGTGAGGCTTTCAAGGCGCGAATCCCTTCGATGAATGCCGGCTTCGTGATCCGAAGCTGCATGGTGCCGGGGTCGTGACAGTCGATGCACGATACCGGATGCTGAACGAGCTTCACTGCCTCGCCGAAAGGCATCTTGTTGACGTGCTCGAAGCCTTTCATGAGATCTCCGCCGCCTGCCTTTTTGTGGGCGACGTACGTGGACGCATGGCAATTCAGGCACGCCCCCGGCTGCGGAGCGACTTTCTGGCGTTGCGTAAACTTCTGGTCGATCAGCATGTACGCGTGGCCGCGCTCCTCCCGAAAATCGACGCCGAACGGATAGCCCTGCCACATCGTGCGCAAGCCGATGTCCTCTTCGACTTTCGTACGCGCGACGATCGACCGCGGATCGGCATCGCTCGGGCTGTGCGGCACGGCTTCGCTTCCGCCGTACTTCGTACGCTGCATGTCGACCGTTTTCAGGTAAAGCTCGTAATGCAGCGGGAAAAGCCTCCCCCACACGGCCGGATCGTCCGTAGTGTCGTTCAGCGTCACGCTCTCCTGCCTGCTCGCGGGCTGGCCCTTGACGGTTTTCTTTGCCGAGCTCTGAGCATGCGCAGCGCGCATCGACCCGGAGGGTGAGTCCGCGAGCACGGCGAACAGGGCTGCGGCTGCGACAGCACACAGGATGTAGGGAAATGAAGACTTTCGCATGATATTTGATCCCCTTATCGACCCATTGGGAAACCGCTCAGGAAGCGCGCGCGATACGTCCATGCTCCTGCGCTCGACACGCCGCTACTTATAGCTCCGGGATCGGGGTTGGCCCCTGACATAAGTCACCTGAGGGATCGCGGATGCGTGCGATAGAAGACAAACAGGTGTCCGCGAGGGAAAAACCTACAACTTCTCGTTCGCCGTGCACGACGACAACATCACCACGCGGGGTCATCACGTATCGTTCCCGATGACCGTCGGATTCGGCACGAAAGCCTCGATCGAAGCCACCCGGCTCAAATAAGAGCCGCTCCCTGGAACATGCGCGCTCCGGCGCGCATTTTTTTTACTTCGCGAAACGCCGCTCGAGCTCGTCGAGCGTGTCGAAGCCCATGAGCTCGTTGAGCTCGTCGAACGAAGCAAGCAGATCAGGCCTGTCCACGACTCGATTCTTCTCGATCACCTCGTCCCTGAAGACCTGCATTGCATTGAGCATCCCCCGCAGCGCCGCCGTCGTAAGAAGCCGCGGGTAGGAGACCTGCGCCACGCCCATTTCTTCGAGCTGCCTGGGCGTAAGTAACGGCGTCGTGCTTCGTGAGCGGATGCCGAGGCCCATGTTGACGGAAAGCGTCAGGGGCGGAACGCTTCGCGCAACCCGTTCGATGTCCTTTGCCGAGAGCAGCGCATCCGCGAAGAGACAATCGGCACCGGCCTCTGCATACATGTTGAGGCGGCGGATCGCCTCCTCGATCCCCAGAGGACCCGCGGCATCGGTGCGCGCCTTGATGACGAAGTCGGGGTCGCGGCGAGCTTGCACCGCGGCTTTCACCTTCTGCACCATCTCTTCGGCCGGGATGACCGCCTTTCCGGCCATGTGCCCGCAGCGCTTTGGCCACACCTGATCTTCGATCATCACCGCGGCGAGCCCCGCGTCTTCGAAACCGCGCACCGTGAAGTACACGTTGAGCGCGTTGCCGTAGCCGGTATCGGCGTCGCCCTGGAGGAGCAGCCCGCTGAACGACGCGATCTTGCGGCAGGCTTCGACGTTCTCGCCGAAGCCCATGATCCCGCGGTCGGGCCAGCCGATCTTGCTCTCGGAAACACCTGCACCCGAAATGCTCGCGGTCTTGAAGCCCATCTTTTCGACGAGCCGAGCGCTGAATCCGTCGTACACGCCGGGCGCGATCAGTATTTTGGGTGAATGGAGCAGCTCTTTGAGTTGCCGGCCTTTGCTTTCCATGTGGGGATTCGCAGTCATTCTGGGTTCCGGGTCAATTGATGGATTCTCGAGTGTCATGCTGTCTTTGGCGCGATAGCGCCTTCGTTCTCGAGCAAAGAAAAAATCCCGCCCGCAGCAACGATCTTCAGAAGTTGCGGCGGAATGGTCTTGCCTGTTCTGGCCTCGCCGGTGCTCATGTTCGTCACTATGCCGCTTTCGAAATCGACTTCCGCAGTGTCGCCTTCCTCCAGCAGCGCTCCGATACCGGGACATTCCATTGCGGGAAATGCGAAGTTGACGCAGTTTCTATAGAACAGTCCGTTGATGCCCTCGGCGACGAGACATGCAAGCCCGAGGTTCTTCAGGTTGCGCGCGGCCGGGCGGCTGGAGCCCATGCCGAAGTTCTTGCCGCCGATGAGAATGTCGCCGGGCTGCACGAGGTCGACCCAGCCCGGACGGTTCGCGCGAAAGATGTGCTTCAGCTGCTCCTGCGGCGTGAGATAGAACGCGACGTTCGGCAGGATCAAATCGGTGTTGATGTTGTCGCCGAACTTCCATGTCCGCGCTTTGAATTTCATTGGAGGAACTCGCGAGGGTCGGTGATGTAGCCGGTGAGCGCCGACGCAGCCACAGTCGCCGGAGAACCCATGAAGACTTTCGAGCTCGGGTCGCCCATACGTCCTTTGAAGTTGCGCGTGGTCGCGGTGATGCAGACTTCTTCGGGGCCGATCACGCCCATGTGGCCGCCGCCGCAGGCGCCGCAGGTGGGCGGCGCGATCATCGCACCGGCATCGGCGAGTTTTTCGAGCGCGCCGCTTTTCAGGGCCTCGCGGTAAACACGCTGAGAGGCGGGCGTGACGATGAACCGCACGCCGGCCGCGACCCGGCGGCCCGCAACGATCTCCGCCGCAAGCTCCAGATCGTCGAGCGTGCCATTCGCACACGAGCCGATGTAAGCCTGGTTGATCTTCGTTCCGGCGGCTTCTTTGACCGGTTTGGAGTTTTCCACCACGGTGTCCGGATACGCGACCAGCGGCTCCAGCGCGCTCAGATTCACTTCTCGCGTTGCGAGATAGCGCGCGTCAGCATCCGGAAAGACGGTTTCGAAATCGCGTTGACCGCGCTGACGCAGCCACTCGACGAGAGCTTCATCAGCCTCGAAGGTCGCGAACTCCGCGGAGAGCTCCGCGGACATCGTGGTCAGCGTCTTGCGCGCGTTGACGGACAGGCCAGCGATGCCGGGGCCGCCGTACTCGACGTTCATCGTCGCGTGTGCGCCGTGCTGCCCCGCAATTTGCAGGAACGCGTCTTTTGTCGTGACCGCTTTCGGCAGCGTGCCCGTGAGCTCGTACCGGACCGTTTCGCCGCAGCGGAACCATGTCTCCCCTTTCACCGCCGAATAGAACACGTCCGGACCGCCCACGCCGCGCGCAAGGCAATTGAAAACACCGGCGCTGCACGTATGCGAATCACTGCACACGAGCACCGTACCGGGGATGCCATAGCCGAGATCGGCCACGAGCTGATGGCTGATGCCCTGGTCGTAGCCGACGTCGTGCACGCGCTTCACGCCGAACTTCGCGGCAAAGGCGCGTGCAGTCACATGCGCCGCGGCGGCCAGTGCATTCGGCGCCGGCACACGATGGTCGAGTACCACGACGATGCGCTTAGGATCGCGCACGCGGAGGATCTCACGCCAGTTCGCAGGCATGAAGTTGTTGTCGAAGAGTATCGTCGTGTCGACTTCCACCGTTACGATGTCGCCGGGGCGCACGACGCCCCTGCCGCCTTTACGCGCGAGGATTTTCTCGGCGATCGTCATTCCCATAGGTAGTCCCTCTCCCGCGTTACAGCTGCTCGGCCTCGATACCCGCGCTCCTGATGAGCTTTGACCATTTGGCTGCTTCCGTGCGAATAAACGCGGCGAACTCGGCGGGACTGCTGGCGCGCACCTCGCCTCCGAGCGCACCGAGGCGGTTACGCGTGTCCGGCGCTGCAAGCGCTTTCGTGATCGTCGCATTCAGTCGCTCGATCACCGGCGCCGGCGTGGCAGCCGGTGCGAGAACGCCCATCCATCCGCTTGCGTCAAAGCCCGGCACCCCTGATTCGGCCACAGTGGGTGTGTCCGGGAGCAGCTGCGACCGCCGTGCGGAAGTGACGGCAATGCCGCGCATCCTGCCGGCTTTCACTTGCGGCAGCATCGCATTGAGATCCCCTGAAAGAACCTGCACCTGGCCGCTCACGAGCGCGGTCGCCGCTTCCGCGACACCTTTGTAGGGAATGTGCGTGATCTTCATGCCGGTCGCGGACTTGAGCAGCTCTGTGGCGAGGTGCGTCGTACTGCCGTTACCGGGCGACCCGTAGTTGAGCTCCCCCGGCCTCGCCTTCGCGAGCGCCATCAGGTCTTTGATCGGTTTCACGGGGAGGCTCGGATGTACTACCAGCAGGAACGGCATCGCGGTGACCATCGATATCGGCGCGAAGTCTCGCATCACGTCGTAGGACAGTTTGCGGTGAAGATTCGGAACGATCGCGAGAGGTCCGGCGCTTCCGACGACGAGCGTGTGGCCGTCGGGCGCCGCACGCGCAACCAACTCCATACCGATGATTCCTCCTGCGCCGGCGCGGTTTTCTACTATGACGGGCTGGCCAAGGCTCTCATTCAGCTTGGGCGCGAGGCCGCGCGCAACGAGATCGGGAGCGCCTCCCGGCGCGAACGGAACGATGAGGCGCACGGGCTTGGTCGGGAAAGCCTGTCCGGTCGGGGGGGTCTGCGCGATCGCGCCGGAGCCGATAAGCCCCGCCGCGATAGCGATTGCCATAGCCATTTTCACTTCGAATTCCTCCGGGAATGCGCTGCGACGAGGTCCTCGATGCTACAGAAGCGGCAATCTCCGTGCACGCGCAGACACTGTGATCGCCAAAACGGATTGAGGCGGACTCAGCCACGATCTCGCCGTTGCGACAGGCGCTCATTCGCGGTTGCCGGTCGGCAGCACGGTAGTCCAGCCTATCGCCCCGCGGCACGGATTTTACGCCTGCTGTCACTCGCAAAACGCGTGTTAGTACGCATTGGCCAGCCACTCTGCGCATGACATCATGCAAGCGTGATATGAATGTTCCTTCCGTCTTCCCCCTTGCCCTGCGTGCGCACGCAGGGCTTTTTTTTAGCGGAAGACTTCCGTCTGTGACGTTCCACCCGGCATAGCAACGCAGGCGCAGCCGCTGGTCGCACTATGACCATGGCTGCATGCGGACACGACAATCAAGAGAAGGTCCGAGCCGGCATATCGAGGTAATCCGGCAGTTCTTCGCCTGGTGCGGTAGGCGAAATACCGATACGCCCTCACGCAGTCGGCTGAGACCTCTGCCCTGTGCCGCACGTCACGGACAACGGGCGCGTCTGTGCGTAACGTGTCGCTCGTTCCTGGATGCCCCTTACTCGGCCGCTTCGTTGCGGCCCTTTTTTTCCCAAGGGGAAACACACCGCGACCAGAGGAGAAGTAATGCGTACCAAGCTGGTCCTTCCATTGAGCCTTCTAGTTACAGTCGCTGGCGGCGGCATTGCTTTTTACGTGCACGGGCAAAGCCAGTCGATTGGGTCACCCAGCGCAGCGACGCCGCCGGTATTCGTGCCGATCGACACGTTTACCGTGAATCTTGTTTCAGCGCCGACTCAGATGCAGGTCCTGCAGGCAGGCATTACGCTCAAGTTGCGCGAAAAAGCCACTGCCGTGCAGATAAAAGACTCGCTGCCGGAGATTCGCCACCGCGTGGTCATGACGCTCTCCGCGCAGCGAAGCCAGGAGCTTCTGTCCGCGACCGGCAAGCAAAAGCTTGCGGCAGAACTGGGCAACGCCATCGCGAAGGTGATCTCGTCCACCGAGTCAGCGGTCGCCACCGAAGCTGCGCCAACACAATCGGCAGTCGCAGGAGCAGACCTGAGAACCGTGAGTGCTTCAGTAGAGGTGCTTTTCACCTCTTTCATCATTCAGTAGCACCATCACCGTTTAGCACGCAGTCGTTCTTGAAGCACGCATGCACCGCATGCGCCGCCGCGATGGGTGCCTTGGCCTCATAACGGCTGGTGACGAGCCTCGCGGCGTACGCATCGGGCTGCTCAACCCCGACCGCGCTTCAATTGAGACGCGATCGTCGCGACATGCCTGCCCTGAAAGCGCGCGATCGAGAGCTCGTTCGCGGAGGGCATGCGGGAACCGTCGCCTTTTGTGAGCGTGGATGCACCGTACGGCGTCCCGCCGCTGATCTCGTCCATGTTGGTCAGACCCTGCTCTGAATAAGGGACGCCAACCACGATCATTCCATGATGGAACAGCGTGGAATGAAAGCTGGTGATCGTCGTCTCCTGCCCGCCATGCTGGGTCGCGGTCGACGTGAAGACGCTACCCACTTTACCGACCAGGCCGCCGCTCATCCAGAGCCCGCCGGTCTGGTCGAGGAAGTTGCGCATCTGAGCCGTCATGTTGCCGAACCGGGTGCCGGTTCCGAAGATGATCGCATCGGCGGCGCTGAGCTGATCCGGCTTGATGATCGGCACGTGCGCGAATGCCGCGCGAGCCTTCTTCGCACCGCTCTTCTCGAGCACGTCCTCCGGCACGAGCTCAGGCACCTGATAAAGCAGCACTTCGGTATCACCGACTTCGCGCGCGCCTTCGGCGATCGCTTCCGCCATTTTGTAGATGTGGCCGTACATGCTGTAGAAAACGATTTGAATTCGGGTTGTCACGGCAGTTCTCCTTTGGTGAGTGATTCGCTCAGGCATGAGCAGGACGCGTGGAAGACTTCGGGCGTTTCGCCGCATCCACACTCGGCGCACCTGCGCCGGTTTGCGCGAGCACGAGCAGTCCGCCCGCAATCGCCAGGTTCTTCATGAAGGCGATCATCTGCATCTGGTCGGCGAAGTTATTGTGAAAAATGAGCGCTGCGACTATGGAAAATGCCGCGAGCGCCAGTGCAGCCCAGCGCGTGTGGAAGCCGACGATCAGGGCGACGCCGCCGAGGAGCTCCAGTGCTATCACGAGCGGGAGAAGCGCGCCGGGCAGCCCGACCGAGGTCATGTACGCTTGTGTGCCGGCGTATCCGGCGATCTTGCTCCAGCCTGAGATCACGAAAATGTGGGCCAGCAATACGCGGCTTGCCACATTGATGGTCCGTTCCATGTCGATGCTCCTTGTTGAGTTGAACGAGCATCCACTTTAGTGCGGAGTCGTTCTGTTGATTAGCCAGGCAACGCGGGAATCTCCGTGCAGCGCAATGCATAATGGGCGTTGACGATGCGTGAGTCCGTCTCCTGGCGTCCCGCTACTGGATCTTTGCCGACACCTGGCGCGGTGAGCTGCGCTACCCGCGGCTGGATAGGTCTGACGCATAGAAGCGGTCGCGGTCCGATCCTGAGGGAGCCGTCGCGGCCTTCCTGGGAAGCGAGCAGCCGCAGGCGGCCCCTCTTCTCGGAAGGCTCGAAAACTACTGTTGCTAGGCGGGCGCCGTTACTGCTCGAAGCGCGCCCGGTCGTGCGCCCGCTCGAGATCGAGGAGCGGCCCGACCGGCACGATACGGCTCGGATTGATGTGCTGATGGCTCATGTAGTAGTGACGCTTGATGTGGTCGAGGCTCACCGTCTCCGCGACGCCGGGAACCTGGTAGAGCTCCCGCAGATACCCGGAGAGGTTCGGGTAATCCTCGATGCGCGACAGGTTGCATTTGAAGTGGCCGTGATAGACCGCATCAAATCGGACGAGCGTCGTAAACAACCGCCAGTCGGCTTCGGTCAGAATGTTCCCGACCAGATACCGCGTGCGCGAGAGGCGCTCTTCGAGCATGTCGAGCGTGTCGAAGAGCCGCTTCGCGGCTGCTTCATACGCCTTCTGCGTGCCCGCGAACCCGCAGCGATAGACGCCGTTATTAACGTTCGCATACACGACGGAATTTATTTCGTCGATCTGCGCGCGCAACGCCTCCGGGTAGTAGTCGTGTCCGACAGGGACATACCTGGAGAACTCGGTATTGAGCATGCGGATGATCTCGGCCGATTCGTTGTTGACGATCGTCTCGCGTTGCTTGTCCCATAGCACCGGCACCGTCACGCGACCCGAATAAGCGGGCTGCGCCCTCGTATAAACCTCATGCAGGCGGGAAAGACCGTTGAGGTGATCGGGCAGCGCATCGCTGAATGCCCAGCCTTCTGACGACATGACCGGCTCGACGACAGAAACCGAGATCACGTCCTCGAGCTGCTTCAGCTTGCGGAAGACAAGCGTCCGATGCGCCCATGGGCACGCGAGGGACACGTAAAGATGGTAGCGTCCACGCTCCGCCCGAAAGACGCTCGAGCGGTCTGCGGTGATGCGGTCGCGAAACGCGGAAGCCGGTCTTACGAACTCTCCGGCCGTCTTCGCCGTTTCATACCACCCCTCGTGCCAGGCGCCATTCAGGAGATAGCCCATGAGACCGTCTATCGAGTTGCGCCGGTTGCAATCCCCGGCGCCTGGGCGAAGGCCTCAGCGGCTGGCGTCTTGACTGCGCTGCCGAACCGATAGCTCGACACCACCACACCGCCGAAGAACGCGTCTTCGTTATAGATGCGACAGGCGACCTCGTTCTCGGCT
>DASRIK010000147.1:0-10009 GCA_035650035.1 Burkholderiales bacterium
TTACTTTTCGCCTTACGGCATAGCGCGCGCTGCCGTGCGCTCCAGTAACCGAACGTGCGCCCATTCACGATAGGGCGGCAGCTCCCCAAGGCCACTGTCCAGCTTCTCGCCCGCCACACGGTTGACCATGGCCGTCATGCCGCGCAGGTGCGGGTACTGTGCCCATTCACGATAGTGCGGCAGCTCGCCGAGTCCGGTGTCAAGCTGCTCACCTTGTATGCGCACGGAGGCGGGGTTCGCGGCTGACGCGATAGCTGACGCGAAAACCATTGTCGCTGCGACGAAAACGATTTTTCTGGCATTCATGTACATGCTCCTCTTGTTGTCGCAAACCTTGTTTTGAACGGCCGCGTGCTTGCAATGGTCCGAGAGAAGGCCGACGATCCCTGCGGCGAAACTGCGGAGACTCTTAGGCGCGGCTCGCGATCAGCCGGGACACGTTAGTCGCCCGATTCGACTCGCGCCGGTCGATGCGCTCTGGCTCGGTTTTCGGCTCCACCGGCGCCGGCACTGCGACCGCTTCCGCAACTTGCTCCGACTGCGCCAACTTGAACACCGACACCGTCTCGCCAAGGCTGTACGCCTGCTCGCGCATCGACTCTGCGGCAGCAGCGGCCTCTTCCACGAGCGCTGCGTTCTGCTGCGTCATGTGATCTATCTGGGTCACCGCCTGGTTCACCTGCTCGATGCCGGAGCTCTGCTCCTGCGTCGCCGCCGCGATCTCTGCCATGATGTTGCTCACCCGCTTTACGGAGGAGACGATCTCATCCATCGTCTTGCCCGCCTGATCCACCAACCGGGTGCCTTCTCCTACCTTGTGCACTGAATCAGAGATGAGTCCCTTGATCTCCTTGGCCGCCGCAGCGGAGCGCTGCGCCAGCGTGCGCACTTCGGTGGCGACTACGGCAAAACCGCGGCCCTGCTCACCTGCACGGGCCGCTTCGACGGCCGCGTTCAATGCGAGGATGTTCGTCTGGAAGGCGATGCCGTCGATGACCCCGATGATGTCGGCAATTTGTTTGGAGGCTTGGTTGATGGACGACATGGTCTGCACCACTTCGCCCACCACCTCGCCGCCTTTGACTGCCACCCCCGAAGCCGCCGCGGCGAGCTGGTTCGCCTGCTTCACGTTTTCGGCGTTCTGCTTCACGACGGAGGCGAGCTCTTCCATCGACGACGCCGCCTCCTCGAGTGATGAAGCTTGCTGTTCCGTGCGCTGGGAGAGGTCCGCGTTGCCCGAGGCGATCTCTTTCGCTGCTGTCGAGATCGTGCCGGTGCCGTCGCGCACTTCGGAGACGATCTTCCTCAAGCTGTCGTTCATTTCCTTCAGCGCCTGCAGCAGCTCAGCCGTCTCGTCGCGTCCCTTGGCAACGACTTCACCTGTAAGATCACCTCCTGCGATGCCCTGTGCCGTAGCGATAGCGAGCCTCAGGCGTCTGACGATCATCCGGCTCGTGAGCAGCGCAACGCCCGTTGAGATGCACAGTGCGACCACGACAATCGCAAGCAGTGCGATGGCCACCTTGCTGAACGCACTCTCGGCACTCTCGTAGCTTTGCTGCGCTTGCTCCTTTTCAATGCGGACCAGCTCCTTCAGCTCCTTGATCACGATCTGGAAGCTGCCATCGGCCGTCTGCATGGCGCTCATGCCGGTGTTCACGTCTACCGTGCTCAAGTCGATCGCCATATCGACCTCGTTCTTGTACTTGTCGAGCTTTTTTACGAGCGCCTCGGCGATCGTACGCTCGCCTGGCTCCAGGCCGGGACGCGCGGCGAATTCCGCGATGGCCTTGCTGGCGGAGTCGATCTTCGACTTCTGCTCCTTAGTGATCTGCTGGATGCGGTCTTCTTTGAGGTTCCCGAGCCACGTGAACAGCCGATAGACGTTCGAGTGCACCTCCCCGATCTCCTGCGCGGCGTTTGTCGCAAGTTGGTAGTTCGCGAAGCGGTTGTTGAACAGGTCAGCGAGTGTGGAGTGCTGATGCGTGAGCACGCCGTACGACGCGGCGCCGAGGCCCCCGAGAAAGATTACGGCAACCCCTGGAGCCACCAAGACTTTCTGCCAAATTTTCATGACGCCGCTCCTGTACCTGTACAGCGAAGACGGCGCGAACTACCGTTCGCGCCGCTTAGCTGCCGGGGTCGTCAATTCTTGTAAACGCCGCCGCAGACGACGGTGTCGTCGAGGCGTTCGCAATACATCTGCTTCGGCTCGACTTTCTTGCTGACCGGATTCGTAAATTTGTAGTCTTGCCAGAAGGAAGCCTTGGCTTTGCCGAGTTCGGTACGCTCGCGGACGAACTCTTTGCCGTCGACGTCTTTCAGGTCGATCAGGTTCCGGCCGACCATTTTGTCGTTGGCGCCGTGCGCCCACACTTTGCCGTCGAGGCCATAGACGACGAGATACAGGTCACGGTCCTTGAACGAGCTTTGTTTGCTGGTAATCTCGGCATAGCCCTTGTCTTTGCCGTTTGCCTTGATGAAGCTGACGCCCTTTTTCACCATGGCTTCGGCTTCCTTGGCCGTGGCGTTGTCCGCTGACCATGCTGCAGTGCACGCAAACGCCATAACGATGCCCGTGACTACTGCCACTCGTGTTTTCGTATTCATGTTTCCTCCTTTGTCCAGTTCCGGGAACTAAGCGGGATTTACGGCACTCGCTCGCGTACCTGTAGGCCAAAGGAAAGGGGCGGGGACGGGCGACATCCCGCGAAGCACGTAGCGTGCTTCAGGGACGCACCAAAACGGACCGACGAGAATCACTGCGCTTTGAGGCCCAGCGTCCGAACGACTTTTCCCCAGCGCTCGTAATCCCGCCGAATTTTTTCGCCGACCTGTTCGGGCGTAAGTACCGCCGGGTCGACCGAGGAGGCGACGAGCTTCGCGCGGACGTCGGGTGAATTCACGACCTGCACCGACTCGCGGTTGAGCCTGTCGATGATCGTGCGCGGTGTGCCGGCACGGGTGAACACCGCATACCAGGAATTCGCTTCGTAGCCGGGCACTACTTCAGCGATTGCCGGCACATCGGGCAGGGCGGCAATGCGCGCGGGCGCGGTCACGCCGAGCGCGCGCACCTGACCCGATTTTATGAAAGGCAGCGCTGACGAGAGTGCCGACACGAGCATCTGGATTTCGCCGCTCGCGACGGCAACGAGAGCGGGCGCGGCCCCTTTGTACGGCACGTGTGTCAGGGTGACGCCCGCCATCATCCGAAAAAGCTCGGCGGAGAGCTGGCCCGTCGAACCCTGTCCCGATGAGCCGAAGTTGATCGCGCCCGGCCTGGCTTTGGCAAACACGATGAGCTCCTTCAGCGATGTCGCCGGGAGTTTGGGATTCACCATCAGCGCGAGCGGGCTCTCGCCGATCAGTGCCACGGGCGCGAAGTGCGTGGTGACGTTGTAGGTGACCTTGATGAAATGCGGCGCTACGGCCGCCGTGCCGTTCGCCATTGTGCAAAGCGTATAGCCGTCCGCAGGCGCACTGGCGATGATTTCGCCGGCGATCGTGCCGCCTGCGCCGACTCGGTTGTCGACGACGATCTGCTGCCCGAGAAGCTCGGAGAGCTTCGTCGCGTAAATCCTCGCGACGATGTCCGTGGGTCCGCCCGGCGCCTGCGCGACGATCATGCGGATGGGTTTCGTTGGATAGTTCTGCCCGAGCGCGACCACGGGCGCGATCGCAACGGCCAGCAGCAGCGCTATCCGGAGTCCCATCACAGGCCCAGCGCGTAACACGGGCGCCGCGGATCCGCGCCGCCGTGAAGCATGCCCGTATCGTGATCGACGCGGATCGCGCACACGGCACCGGCGCGCCATTCGACCTCCGACCAGAGCGCGGTCTTGTGTCCCATCCGGCCGAGCGCCTCGACAGTCGATCCCTCGATGCGCCTTTCGACGCTGAGCCGGCCGGCGTGATAGGCATGCGGCTCCGAAGACGACGGGAAACTATAGGTCGCGAAGCGCGGTGCTTCGACTGCAGTCTGCGGATCCATGCCCCAGACCACGATGTTCAGGAACACCTGCAGCATGGCCTGCGGCTGAATGTCGTTTCCGGGCGACCCGAACGGCATGTAGAGCTTGCCGTCTTTGAGCGCCAGCGCAGGGTTAGGCGTGAGGCGCGGCCGTTTGCCCGGTGCAAGTGCCGCCGGATGCTCGGGGTCAGTCCACGACTGCGAGCCGCGCGAAGACGGGCAGAGGCCCGTACCCGGAATGATCGGCATCGCGCTCGAACCGTCGCTCGGCGTCGTGGAGAACGCATTGCCTTCGCGGTCGACGACGCACGCATACGATGTGTCTGCAAGTGGCGCGGGTTCTCCGGAGACAGACGCCGGCAGAGGAGTTGCTCGCGGAAAGTCCTTCACGTTTCCCGCGGGCGGCATCTCGGGCCACGCCTGGTCCGCGCGAATAAGGCGCCGACGCGCGGCGGCGTAGTCGGACGACAGAAGCACATCGAGCGGCACGGAAACGAATTTCGGATCGCCGTAATACCGATGACGGTCCGCGAACGAGAGCTTGAGCGCCTCGGTAAGGTGGTGGATGTACGCGACGGAGTTGTGGCCCATCGCTTTGAGATCGAAGCCCGCGAGCACATTCAGCGTCTGCGGCAGTACCGGCCCTTGTGACCACGGACCGCACGCGTGCAGCTCGATCTCGTGAAAGCGTGTCGTGACGGTCGGCTCGAACCGTACTTCGTATGCCGCGAGGTCGTCGAGCGTGACCCAGCCGCCGTTCTCGCGATGGTATGACGCGATCTTCTGCGCGATGTCGCCGCGATAAAACGCGTCACGGGCCGCCTTGAGCCCGGCTGCACGTCCTTTGCCGCTCGCCGCTTTTTCCTGGTCCGCCATGTACTGGAGGCTCGCTGCCAGCTCTTTCTGGACGAAAATCTCTCCGCTTTTCGGTGGTCGTCCGTGCGGGAGGAACACGGCGGCGCTCGCAGGCCACCGACGATAATCGTCTTCGTGATCGCGCAGATACTCGGCCATGAATTCATGCATGACGAATCCGTCGCGCGCGAGCGCGATCGCCGCTTTCGCGACATTGGCGAAAGACATCGTGCCGTACTGCTCGAGCGCCTTGATCCATGCGGCCGGTGCGGCAGGCATCACGGTCCGGAGGATCCCGGGTGGCATCGCGCCGCCGTGCTCGCGGCGGAAGTGATCGATCGATGCCGCCCGCGGCCACGTGCCGAGCCCATCGATGTTGACGACTTTTCGGTTCGCGGCGAGATAGATCATGATCGGTGCGACACCTGCGAAATTCACACGGTCGGTCTGCAGGATGCCGAGCGCGATGCCTGCGGCGACGCCTGCATCGACCGCGTTTCCGCCGGCTTCCAGTATCTGGAATGCTGCATGCGCAGCCGAATAATGACCCGCCGAGACCATGTGGCGGCTCCCGGTGATCGAAGGTCTGTAGGTAGCCATGGGGACGCTGCTCACGAGTTGGAATTCGGCAGAATAGATCAAGCGCGAGCTATACTACAGCGCGATTTTTAGAGCGGGCGACGGACTCCCCGGAATGCCTGATACACGGCGCGACTTCGATATTGCAGTCATAGGCGGCGGCCTCGTCGGTTCCGCCATCGCGTGGGGGCTCGCACGATGCGGCAAGCGCGTGGGTGTGCTCGACGAAGGCGACGTCGCGCTGCGTGCCTCGCGGGGCAACTTCGCGCTCGTGTGGGTGCAGAGCAAAGGGCTCGGCCTCCCGCCGTATTCCGCGTGGACGATGCGTTCCGCGAACGCCTGGCGGGAATTTGCGGATGCGCTCGAGCAGCAGACCGGGATAAGCGTTGCCTTCGAGCGTCCCGGCGGCTTCAACCTGTCGCTGTCCGAGCGCGAGTGGGAAGCGCGACGTGATCTCCTTCAGCGCATCCAGGACCAGCCCGGCATGCAGCGCTTCCCGTTCGAAATGTTCGATCGCGAGCGCGTGAAGCAGGCAATCCCGCAAATCGGCCCTGAAGTCGTGGGCGCGAGCTACAGCCGCTTCGACGGTCACTGCAATTCCCTGCGGCTGTTTCGTGCGCTGAATGTCGGGATGCAGCAGCTCGGCGCGACGTACCTTGCCGAACATCGCGTGGAAGACATCGAACACACGGGCGGGGAGTTTCGCCTGACCACGCGCAGCGGCGAAGTGCGAGCGGCGAAAGTCGTGCTCGCCGCAGGAATCGACAGCGTGCGGCTGGCGCCGATGGTCGGTCTCAACGTGCCGGTGCGTCCGCAGCGCGGTCAGCTCATCGTGACGGAGCGTACCGCGCCTTTCCTGCATTACCCGATGCAGACGGTGCGCCAGACCGACGAAGGCACGATCATGATCGGCGATTCGCAGGAAGAGGTCGGAGCCGATCCGAGCTCGACCCGGGATGTGACCGCCGTGCTCGCGAACCGTGCGATCCGGATCTTCCCGCAGCTCGCGACGCTCAACATCGTGCGCTCGTGGGGGTGTTTGCGCGTGATGACGAAAGACGGCTTCCCGATTTACGAGCAATCGACGACTTGCCCTGGCGCTTTCAATGCCTCGTGTCACAGCGGCGTCACGTTGGCAGCGGCGCACGCGCTATTTCTCGCGCCGCAGATCGCGGAAGGTCAGTTGTCCCCGCAGGATTTCGCGCCATTCAGCGCCCGGAGATTCGATGTTCGCGCGCTTGCCGCCTGAGGCGGGCGATGCCGTGACGCTTTCGATCGACGGCAAAGCGTGCACCGCACGGACGAACGATACCGTGGCAGCGGCGCTACTGGCATCGGGACTCGACCATTGCCGCACCACGGGCGTTTCGGGTGCGCCCCGTGCACCCTACTGCATGATGGGCGTGTGCTTCGATTGTCTCGTGACGATCGACGGCATCGGCAACCGTCAGGCGTGTCTCGTGCCCGTGCGTGAAGGCATGCGTGTCGAAGTACAGCGCGGCAAACGCGAGCTCGGCCGGTGAGTGCGGGCCTCGCGGCATCGTACGACGTCGCCGTGATCGGCGCGGGTCCCGCCGGACTGGCAGCAGCCACGACGTGCGCGAATGCCGGATGTGCAACCGTGCTCTTCGACGAAGGCGCGATGCCAGGCGGGCAAATCTATCGCTCGATCGAGGATACGCCGCTGCGTGAGCGTTCCGTGCTTGGCGAAAGCTATTGGCGAGGCCGCACACTCGTCGATTCATTTCGCGCGAGCGGCGCACGGTATATTGCCGGCGCAACGGTCTGGAGCTTGACGCGCGATCGTGAGATCGGCGTGTCGTTCGACGGCGGTTCGGCGCTTACGTATGCGAAACGCGTCATCCTCTGCACCGGCGCGCTGGAGCGGCCGTTTCCGATTCCGGGCTGGACGCTGCCCG
This sequence comes from Burkholderiales bacterium, assembly GCA_035650035.1. Lineage (GTDB taxonomy): Bacteria > Pseudomonadota > Gammaproteobacteria > Burkholderiales > SG8-41 > JAQGMV01. The sequence goes on from DASRIK010000147.1 coordinate 7,327, forward strand.
GTGTGATGACCGTCGGCGCGGCACAAACGCTGCTCAAGTCGTCCGGGCTCGTCGCGTCGGGCAAGACCACGCTGGCAGGTTGCGGCCCGCTGCTCTGGCTGCTTGCTGCGCAATACCTGAGGGCGCACGCGAAGCTCGAAGCGATCCTCGATACGACGGCCCGTGAAAACCGCGCGCATGCGCTCCCGCACGCGCTGCCTTTCCTTTTCTCGAGCTACGTCGCCGACGGGATTGCGCTCATGCGCGAGGTGAAGCGTCAGGTGCGCGTGATCTCCGGCGTGACATCGCTACGCGCGCTCGGCGATCGGAAGGTCAGTGCGGTCGCCTATCGCACCGGCGGCGAAGAAAAGACGCTCGAAGTCGATAACCTGTTTCTCCATCAGGGGCTCATCCCGAACGTGAATCTCGCGATGGCGGCCGGTATCGCGCATCGCTGGGATGAAGCTCAGCTTTGCTGGGTTCCGGAGCTCGATCGCGACGGCAATTCGAACCTTGAAGGCGTTGCGATCGCCGGCGACGGCGCAGGCATCGCGGGCGGAGAGGCAGCGCGCTGGCGCGGCGTTCTTGCAGGCGTCGCGGCGGTGCGCGCGATCGGCGGCAACGTTGCGAGCGGCGATGAGCAGCGTGCACGTAAAGAGCTCGCACGGACTCTGCGCGGCCGCGGTTTTCTCGATGCGCTGTACAGGCCCGCACGGAATTTCCGGATACCTGAGGGGGACACGATCGTCTGCCGGTGCGAAGAAGTCACTGCGCACGAGATCAGCGCAACCGTCGCGCTGGGGTGCCCGGGCCCCAACCAGATGAAAGCTTTCCTTCGTTGCGGTATGGGGCCGTGTCAGGGGCGGCTGTGCGGTGTGACGGTGACGGAGTTGATCGCGGCAGCGCGGGGAGTATCGCCGAGGGAGATTGGCTACTACCGGTTACGCCCGCCGGTGAAGCCGATCACGGTGGCAGAGCTCGCGGCGCTGCCTAAGTCGGAGGCTGCAATAAAGGCCGTAATACGCTCGTAGCCCGCGCTGTTCGAATCGCTAGTTCTCAACCGGGCTTCAGTCCCATGTCTTTCGCCACTTTGCGCCACTTCGCGAGCTCCGCGACGATGTAGCGCTGGAACGCTTCCGGCGTACTCGTGACGACGTCGAAGCCGATAGCGGTGAGCTTGTCGCGCACGTCAGGTGCATTCGCCGCTTTAATCGCCTCCGCATTGAGGCGCCTCACGAGTGAATGGGGCGTCCGGGCCGGTGCGATGAGCCCGAACCACCCGACCGCGTCGAAGCCGGGATAGCCCGACTCGGCGATGGTCGGAATCTCCGGCGCGATCGCCATGCGTTCTTTTCCGGTCACCGCGATGAGCTTCACTCTTCCGGCTTTTGCGTGTCCGACAAACGCGGACATACCGCCTAACATGATCGGCACCTGACCCCCGACCAGATCGATCACGGCCTGCCCGCTTCCCTTGTACGGAATGTGATTGAGCTTGATCCCGGCGACGTGCTGAAGAAGCTCGGCGCTCAAGTGACCGATCGTGCCGACGCCTCCGGAAGCATAGTTGAGCTGCCCCGGTTTCGTTTTCGCGATGGCAACGAGCTCCTTGACCGAATTTGCCTTGAGCGACGGATGCACCGCCACGACATTCGCCGACGAGGTGAGCTGAGTGATCGCTGCAAAGTCTTTCAGAGGGTCGTACCCGACGTCCCCTGAGATCGCCGGATTTGTCGCCATCGTTGCGATATACGCAAGGCCGATGGTGTGGCCATCCGGCGGTGCATGCGCGATCATCTGTGTGCCGATCGCGCCGTTTCCACCGCTGCGGTTGTCGAGCACGAGCTGCTGGCCCAGCTGCTCGCCCAGCTTGGGGCCGATCACGCGCGCGATCGTATCGCTGCTGCCACCGGGCGCAAACGGTATGACGAAGCGGATCGGGCGCGTCGGGTATGCGTCGCCGCTCTGACCCCCATATGATGGACTCGGAATTCCGAACGTCAGGGATGTTAGCCCCGCTACAATGAAAGCCTGTAATCTCGTACTGGCGTGCATATCGATGTCGCGTCGTAAGCCCTCGAATTGAAACGAAAGGATACAGATCTTGCAGAAGCCGTGGTTACCGGAGAAATGGGACAGGGAAGCCGACGTCGTCGTGGTCGGGTTCGGCGGTGCCGGTGCTGCGGCGGCCATCACTGCCCACGATCTGGGCGCGCGCGTGCTCATGCTCGAGAAAGCACCCGAAGGCGAACACGGCGGCAATACTCGAGTGGCCGGCCAAGGTTATCTCCAGGTGTATGACGTCGAGAAAGCGATCACCTATTTGAACGCGCTGTGCGGACGGTTCGCCATACCGCAGCCGATGGTGCGCGCGTGGGCCGAGGAAGTGAGCCGGAACAACGACTGGATCAGGAGTATCGGCGGTGATCCGCAGGAACACCAGCATCAGCCCGAAGGCATCGAATTCCCGGAGCTTCCCGGCGCGGATTGCGCGCACAAGTTTCACAACGGGCCTGTGTATGGCTACTCGAAGACGTGGGAGTTCTTCGAATCTGCCGCGAAGCAGCGGCCGCTCGAGATCCTTTACGAGTCACCCGCGCGCGCGCTCATCCAGGACGGCATCACGAAAGAGATTCTCGGCGTTCGCGCAGAGCGAGGCGGGCGCCCGATCCACGTGAAAGCGCGCAAAGCCGTGATACTCACG
>DASRIK010000148.1:0-3199 GCA_035650035.1 Burkholderiales bacterium
CATGATCGAGCAGGCGGCCGGGCGTCGCGATCAGAATATCGACGCCGCGACGTAGAGTGTCGATCTGCGGATTGATGCCGACGCCGCCGAACACGACGGCGGAACGGAGGCGCACATATTTGCCGTACGCCTTGACGCTCTCGGCGACCTGCGCCGCGAGCTCACGCGTCGGCACGAGCACCAATGCGCGCGGTCCGCGCGCGGCCTGTGGTTGCGCGCTCAGGCGCTGCAATAGCGGCAACGTGAATCCGGCAGTCTTGCCGGTACCGGTTTGCGAGCCCGCGAGAATGTCTCTCCCCGCCAGGATTTCCGGAATCACTTGTGATTGAACGGGTGTGGGCTCGACGTAATTGCGGTCCGCAAGCGCACGCAGGAGTTCGGGCAAAAGCCCGAGATCGGCAAACGACATAGATCATCCTCTACCAGCCTGACGAAGACGGGGTCGTCTTAGGTCCAGTGGAGGCGGGAGTAAGGTATCGAGGCGAGGGGGTCAACCCAAAGACCGCGAGATAACGAACGAACTGACCGGACAGCAGTTAGCGTAGGCCGCGCACTCTACAGACCGTCGCGATGAATTGCACGGACGATTTGGCGCCAGGGCGGCGGTGGGGGCCGATCACTCGTTCGACTTTGGCGAAGATTCGACCGCCGCGAGCTGGCGCGCACCACGCCGCAGGGCTTCGAACCGAGCAAGTTTGCCGGCCACTCGATCACGCGTCCGCCCAATCGAGTTCTATGACACGGCAGGCGTGAGAACGGTCGTGCGGTCGATTGCGGATGCCTACACGTTCGTAAGTTGCGCTGGTATCGACAGGGCGAGATAACGAGACTGTAGGAAAACCCGCTGGGCATTCGGCCGTTGGGCCGCGCGATCTCGCGTTACGCGTGTCGCATGGGATTGCCACAGCCGCAGCGGTCGTTGCAGGCATTGATTGCGGTTGAGATGGTTGTTCATGCCGCCGCTCTTCGTGTTCGGCGTTGTCGGCTCGTCAACGGTGGTCCGTAGCGTTGGAGCTTTTCAATGTTGTGCACCAGGCAGTACAACTGCCACTGAGCATTCACCTTGCGCCTGCCGCGCAGTGTGAAGCGGTTGAGTCGCTTGGTGTGACGGATGTTGCCGAATACGGGTTCGATGATGCCCAAACGCCGACTGTAGATCTGTCGGCCGAGCGGGCTATCGATCCTGCGCTTCATCTTCGCAAGGTATTTCTCGGGCTTGCCCGGTACTCGGCCGGTGACGAACGCGACCTGACGCACTTTCGTGCGCTCTGGATAGCGCAGACACCGCGCACGCAATGGGCATTCTCGGCAGGCGCTCAAGGGAGCGCGAAAGTTGATCGTTTGAAGCCCCTGCAGATCGCGATGTCTGCCGCTCTTGTACAGACGCTTGCCGGCCGGACAGATCGCGTGGGATCGATCCGGTGCAAGCTGAAAGTCCTTCGCTTGGAACTTCAGATCACGCCGGGGCTTCGCGAATGGTTCGTCGGGGCGGATTGGCTTGTGCCGTTCGGCATCCTTAAAGCGCGGATCGCGCTTTCGGAAGTTCGTATCGGCAACGTACGCATCCACGCCCGCCTCGAACAGGTATTTCAGATTCGCTTCGCTTGAGTAACCCGCATCGGCCGCAAGCTTCACGTCGCTGAGCGTGGCGCCCCACTCGCCGAGGTGTGTCTGTGTACCGTCCAACATCGGGATCAGCAGACCGTGCTCCTGACCTTCACCGAATGCCTGCGCCTCGACAATCAGCTGATGCTTGTCATCGGCGATCGCAACGCCGGTGTAACCCTGCACCACGCCCTTGTCGGTCTTCATCTTTGCCGAGTCGTTATCGGTGATGTTGCTTTGAACCGGCTTGCCGGATCGACCGAGCTTCTCATCGTGCGTGGCGAGAAACTGCTCGATCTTTTGAACCGCCGCATTGAGCTTCTCGATCTTGCGTGTTTGATCCATCCCGGTCGTTTCGTCGCCGTGCTGTGCATCTAGGCTACGATGCTGCTGAATCACCTGCTCGATCGCGCACTGCATCTTCTGCGCTCTCTTCGCGAGCTCTTCCTTTGTGCCGCTCCATTCCTTGGAGGCGCTCGAAGGCAGCTTCAGCCCATCGATCGCGAACATCTCCCGCCCGATCAGTCCTGCCTCATCGCACACCAACAGCACATTGCGAAAGATGCGAGCGATCTCAGCGGACGAGGAGGAGATGAAGTCAGCAATCGTCGTGAAGTGCGGCTGCGTATCGGCCGACAACGCCATGAACACCACGTTCTCGCGGCACAGCGCTTCGATCTTGCGACTGTGAATGATCCCCTTCGAGTAAGCGAACAACACAATCTTCAGCAGCAGCGCCGGATCGTAGGCCGGCGCGCCGGTCTCATCGTTCGTGTATCGAGAATCGAACACCGACAGATCGATCTTCTCATCGATCAGATACGACAGCGTGTGCTCAAACGTGCCCGGAAGGATCTGCTGCTCGTAACTGACCGGCAGCATCTTGGCCTGGCGATAGTCGTAGTGCTTGTACCGCGCCATCGACTCGACTCCCTTCACTTCAGCTGTCATCGCAGCTGCATGCGCGCGATCACACCCTAGAAATCAGCCCAAAGCAATACTTTTTCTACAGCCTCAACGGCTTCGCTCACGCACGTATGACCCGACCTTGGAGCGGCGTATGCACATCGGACAACCCAGTCGGACGGCGCTCTCGGCAGCGACGCATCGCGCCACGCACCAAGTGCTCGAAGGCGGCCGCTTGTTCAAAGATCCCATGGCCGTCCGCGTGCTCGGGATCGAAGCGGACGTGCTGCGTCGAGAGGCCGAAGCCGCACCGGACCGTCGACGCATGCGGTGGTTCATTGCGGCGCGCACTCGGTTTGCCGAGGACGCGTTGGCGGATGCATTCAACCACGGCGTCTTGCAACTCGTCATCCTCGGCGCGGGGCTCGACACCTATGCCTATCGCGGACCGCTCCGCGAACAGTTGCGAATTTTCGAAGTCGATCATCCCGCGACACAATCCTGGAAGCAGCGACAACTCGAGGCCGCGCACATTCGAGCGCCCGCAACGCTCACGTACGCGCCGATCGATTTCGAGCGCGACACGCTCGCCAATGGGCTCGCCGCCGCGGGCTTCGATGCGACGGAGCCGACCTTCTTCATGTGGCTCGGCGTCGTGCCCTATCTCAGCGCCGACGCGATTTTCGAT
>DASRIK010000149.1:0-4621 GCA_035650035.1 Burkholderiales bacterium
AGGCCGGTGCACATCGAGTGGAGCGAAAGTCACCACCCTGCAGTTTGGGCCGGGAATGCTGGCAAAGAAATCCACAGCGGCCTGATTCTGAAGCGCTGTCAAGGCGGGGTGAACCGGTTATGTTGTGCGTGGTCAACACAAATGCATAGCCTGCATCTCGATCGGAGCACCGCCGCATGAGATATATCGCCACTATCCTTGCCGTCGCGCTGAGCGCATCGGGTTTGGCTGCCCAGTCGGCCGGCACGACAAGCTCGGTAGACTCGAGAAGCTCGAGCAACGTGACAAGCTCGATCGAATCGAATACGTCCACGAGCGGAACGAGCTCAGTCAGCTCGCAAAGCTCTTCAAGTATTTCGAGCTCCAGCAATTCGGGAAGCACGACGGGCTCGATGACTTCGACGAGCGCAGCGAGCTCGTGCAACGCCGAGAACAACGGCAGCCGCTGTGAAGTGAGTTGCAGCTCGCCGCAACAGGCGCGCTGCAGCAAACGATCAGGTGCTGCTGCACCCAGCTGCGTGTGCAGATAGCCGCATAGAAGGGAACCCGCCGAAGCGGGTTCCCTGCCCAGTCACGGGCTGAACAGCCGGTGACCGGCCTACCGGTTGCGAAGCATTGCGCCGTTATTCGGGCTTGCGCTGCTTCTGCTTGTCGTGTCCTTTGGCGTAGCCTTTGCCGCGCTTGCCCGGACCGTCTTCCATATCGACCTTGCCGCTGGCAGAGCCGGCGCTCATGCCCGCCGCACCGCCGCCCGCCCCGCCCGTCGCACCCGCTGCCATGCCGCCGGCCGAGCCGCTGACGGAGCTCGCGCCGCTCGAACCTGCGGTCGTATTCGACGTGGTGTTCGTCGATTGCGACGCATTCGTGCTCTGGTTGGTCGTAGCGTTCGGGCTGATCGTCACGTTGCTATGTGGCATCGCCTTGAAGTCGGCGTCCGTGGTCACGCTCGTGCTGGCATTGGGATTCACGCGCTGCGTGGTAGTCGTACTCGTGTTGCTCCGCGCACGGTTGGTCGTGTCGCCGCCAGCTTGCGTGCCTGTGGCGCCCGTGCCGGCCTGCGTGTTCGACGTCGTGCCGCTGGATTGCGTCGCTGTCGTGCTCTGGCTGGTCGTGGCGCTCGGGCTGATCGTCACGTTGCTGTGCGGCATCGCTTTGAAGTTGGCGTCCGTATTCACCGAGGTGCCGGCGCTCGGATTCACCGATTGCGTAGCCGTAGTGCTCGTGTTGCTTCCAGCCTGGTTCGCCGTGTTTTGCGCGGCCGCCGCAGTACTCAACGCCGCGAAAACCGCCGCGGCGATAATGCTCAGGGAATGGTGCTGAATCATGAAAGTCTCCTCTGGAAAAAGAACTACCGGAGGAGAGGTGCAGGTTTTATGCCCATATTTTCAACGCGTTGCCGGAAGGCGACAGCGGAACAAGTGCACAAAACCGCGGCCGAAAATCGATGTGCCGACGCCGGGCTATTCGGCTTTGATCCCTGCCGCGCGAATGACTTCCGCGTAACGTTTAAAGTCGCTTTCGATGATTTTTCTGAATTCGACAGGACCTCTGCCGTCAGGCTCGTAGCCGGCGCCTCGCAGAAAGTCGCGCACCTTCGGCACCTGAATCGCCGTGGCGATCTCCGCATGAAGGCGCGAAACGATTTCTCTCGGCGTCTTCGCCGGCACGAAAATGCCCTGAAACGAGCCTGTTGATTTGAAGCCCGGCACGCCGGATTCAGCGATCGTCGGCACGTCGGGCATGAAGGCCCAGCGCTTCTCACCCGTGAAACCGATCGCGCGCAGGCGCCCGCTCTTGATGTGCTGCACGATGATCGCGGGTGGTCCGAACAGTAGATGGACTTCGCCACTCAGGGCGGCAGTCACGGCCGGCGCGATGCCCTTGTAGGGGATGTGCGCGATTTTCGTCCCCGCCTGCATGTTGAACATCTCGGTGATCAGGTGCTGCGTATTGCCGATCCCCGGGCTGCCATACGTGAGGCTCTTCGCTTTCGCAAGCGCGATCAGCTCCTGGATGCTTTTGACGGGCAGCGACGGGTTCACGACGACGAGCGAGCCCTCGCCAAGCGCCGTGTTCGCGACCGGTGTGAAGTCGCGCAACGTGTCGTACGGCGGCTTCGCGATGATCTGATTGATGATCAGCGCGGGCGGGCTGAAGAGAAGCGTATGGCCGTCCGGCAGCGCGTGCGCGACGGTTTCGGCAGCGACGATGCCGTTCGCGCCGCCCCGATTGTCGATCACGATCGTGCGTCCGAGCTGCGCTTCGAGCTGGGTGGCGATGGACCTCGCGAGCGAGTCCACCGTGCCCCCGGCGGGGAAACCGACGAGCATCCGCACAGGCCTGTTCGGGTACGACCCAGGCGATGTCGCCGCAGATGCAGCGGACACCGCTGCGATCGCAGCAGCTACGCACAGCGTTCTCGCAAGGGCTGATCTCATGAATTCACTCGGGCTGTATGCCCGCACGTTTTGCGATTTCGGTCCACTTCACCAGCTCCTTTTGAAAGAATGCAGCAAATTCCGCGGGAGAGCTTCCGACGACGCTGGCACCCTCGGCTGCGAGTTTCGATTTCACGTCCGGGCTCGCGAGGGCTTTCACCACCGCGCCGTGAAGCACTTTGACAATTACGTCCGGCACCGCGGCCGGTGCGAAGAAGCCGTGCCACTGCAGCGCCTCGAAGTCCCGGAGTCCCTGCTCCTGCACCGTCGGAACATTGGGAAGAACCGGTGAGCGCGTGCGGCTCGAGACAGCGACGACGCGCAACTTTCCGCTTGCGATATGCGGTTGCACGAGCGGTGGCACGAGGAAAGCCATCTGTGTCTCGCCGGAGAGCACCGATGTGAGCGCCGGCGCCGCACCACGATACGCTACGTGACGCGTGTCGATGCCTCCCGCGAAATTGAGAAGCTCCATGGTGAAGTGGCCGCTGGCGCCCGGGCCTGACGAGCTGTAGGTAAGCGCTCCGGGTTTCGCCTTTGCGAGCGCGATCAACTCCTTCACGTTGCGCACGGGCAGTGACGGATGAACGGCGAGCACGAGAGGAATCGAGATGGTCATCGATATAGGGCGCAGATCGCGTTGCGCATCGAAGCGGACGACTTTCGAGAGCACACGACTCACCGCGATTGGCGAAGCCGTGTATAGAAGCGTGTAGCCGTCGGGCGCCGCCTTCGCGACGAGCTCCGCGCCGATATTACCGTTCGCACCGCTGCGATTGTCCACGACGAGCTGCCGGTCGAATTGCTTCGCCAGATCGTGTGCGATGACGCGCGCGAAAAGATCGGTCCCGCCACCGGGCGGATACGGCACGACCAGGATGATGTTCTTTGCGGGATAGGCTTGTCCTGAGCCTGTCGAAGTGGGCTGTGCATACACCGCGGTACCGATCGGAGCCACGAACGCGAGACCGATCGCGACTGCCCCGCGAGGTATTGCCGTGGAAATCGTCATGTTCACCTCTTCACCAAGAATTCCTGGAGTGACCCTGCGACAGCGCCGCCGGGGAGCCGCATCGGTTCGTAGACCGCTTCGCTGCGCAAGGCCCAAGGCAGGATCACGCCGGAGTGCCCGCCTTCGCCTCCGGCGACGACGATCTCGACGTCGGCAGGCGAGCGCGTCACATAATGAAAGCCGTCGGCGCGTCCGGTCGGAGTGATACCAACGATCCCGCGGGTCCTCACCTTGTCCACCGGAATTCTCGCGCGCTCATGAATCTCGCGGCGCAGCCGGTCCTTGTCGTAACCGCCTGCGGCGAGTAGCCGGACGTGATCGGGGTTGAGCACCAGCACGAGCGAGCTGGACACATAGGCGTTATTGCTACCGAGCGTCGTGCAGCAATCGACGATCGTCTCCACGAGGTCCGCCGCTGTCGTGCTGACGAGGTCCATCACCGCATGAGGCGGCTCGGCCTTGAGCGTCATCACCACGGTCGCATTCCGATCGAAACGCTCTTCATTCATACCCTGCCAGGGACCGAGCGTCGCATCCTCCGCCATGCAGTACGTGTACTCGGCGGGTGACGAAAGGCAGGCGAGATCGGCATGGCCTGGAACGGGCCGGCAGACATTGAGCAGCGCAAGATTCACTGCGCGCCCGATCGTCGCGTTCGCGCGAAAGCCCGGGCCGAGGCAGCCCTGACCTCCGTGCAGCCCGATCTGCCGCGCGATGGGTCCGCTGACGAGCACGAAATGGCCGCCGCTGAAAGAAGTCGTCACGGCCTGCAGCAGGCCATATTGCGGCCGCGACATCGCCCGTAACGCGGTAAGCACGACCGGCGCGTACTGCGGCCTGCATCCGGCCATGATTGCGGCAACAAGCGCGTCGCGTACGGTCAGCGCGGTGCCGCTTGGCCCTATGCCGTCGAAAATGATCTCGCCCGGCTCGAACGGGCAATACGAGCACATGTTCTGGTAGCGCTCGGCCGTCGGCGGCACGAACGGTAAGCCGTCGCCGATGTGCATCGCGTCGAAACGCGAATAGACGCCTTCGATATCCGACGTTCGGGTGCCTGGTGCTTCGGTCGCGTCGGGCGGAAGCAAGCCGTCGCTCGCGGCCGAGGTGGGGTCGACCCGATAATCGATCCGGGCAAGCCCGGCGAGCGCATCGCCATTCGTGGTAAGCA
>DASRIK010000150.1:0-4068 GCA_035650035.1 Burkholderiales bacterium
GTCGAGCACGTCCTTGCCTGCCACGCCGACGTCTGCCGCGCCGTATTGCACGTAGGTCGGGACATCGGTCGCGCGCACGATGATCACGCGAACATCGGCGCGATTCGTCGCAAGGATGAGTTTGCGCGAAGTCTCCGGGTCTTCCGACGTCGCGACGCCGGCCGCCGCGAGCAGCGGCACGGCTTCGTCGAAGATGCGGCCCTTGGAAAGAGCGATGGTGATCACGTCGGTCGCGCGTGAGGTGGGGATGCGGAAAGCGCTGAATTGTAACGCAAATGCGCTAAACTCCCCCACCTCACGACCGAAGTCGCGCCCGAATGCCGCCCGAAAACATCGTCGAGGTGAAGAACCTCGCCTTCGCGTATCGCGACCACCAGATCTTCCGGGATCTCAATCTCGCGATCCCCCGGGGCCGCATCGTCGGCATCATGGGCGCGAGCGGTTCGGGCAAGACGACGCTGTTGCGCCTCATCGCCGGGCAGTTGCGTCCGGCCCGCGGCGAGATCAAAGCCATGGGCAGGGTGGTGAACGCGCTCGGCCGCTCGGAGCTCTTCGAGCTTCGCAAGCGCATGGGCATGCAGTTCCAGCAGGGCGGGCTCTTCACCGATCTCAGCGTGTTCGAGAACATCGCTTTCCAGATGCGCGAGAAGACCGATCTTTCCGAAGACATGATCAACGATCTCGTGCTGATGAAGCTGCACGCCGTCGGCCTGCGCGGTGCAGCCTCGCTCATGCCCTCGGAGCTTTCCGGAGGCATGGCTCGCCGCATAGGGCTCGCGCGTGCGATCGCGCTCGACCCGACGCTCATCATGTACGACGAGCCTTTTGCCGGCCTGGACCCGATTTCGTGTAACGTCATCGGCAATCTCATTCGTCGACTGAACGACACGCTCGGGCTCACCTCGGTCGTCGTCTCCTATGACGCACAGGAAGCGCTGAAAGTGATCGACGACGTTTACTTCATCGCTGACGGAAAAGTGGCTGCGTACGGCACGACCGAGGAGATCAAGCGCTCCACCGATCCGTTCGTGCGCCAGTTTATCGGGGCGTTACCGGACGGGCCCGTGCCGTTCCATTACCCGGCCGACCCGTACGAAGCGGACCTCGAGCTGGAGCGCTAGCGTGCCCGCTCGATGCGCGCGCCGAGACGAGAGAGCTTCATCTCGATGCTTTCGTAGCCGCGGTCGAGGTGATAGACGCGTTCGATCGTCGTATTGCCGCGGGCAATGAGACCGCCGACCACCAGGCTTGCCGAAGCGCGGAGATCGGTCGCCATGACCGTCGCGCCGTCGAGGTGTGGCACGCCTTTCACGACGGCGGTGTTGCCTTCGAACTCGATGTCGGCGCCGAGCCGTTTCAGCTCCTGCACGTGCATGAAGCGGTTTTCGAAGATCGTTTCCGTGATGAGCGCCGTACCCGATGCGACGCTGTTCAATGCCATGAACTGCGCCTGCATGTCGGTGGGGAATGCCGGATAAGGCGCGGTCCGCACGCTTACGGCATTGAGGTCCCCGTTCGTCTCGAGCGCGATCCAGTCCGGCCCGACGTCGATCGTTGCGCCGCACTCGCGGAGCTTCTCCAGCACGACTTCGAGAATGTCAGCCCGGGTGCCGGTCAGGCGGACCCGTCCGCGCGTTACAGCGGCTGCCGCGAGAAACGTGCCGGTCTCGATGCGGTCGGGCATGACGCGATACCGCGCGCCGTGCAGCCGCTCGACGCCTTCGATGCGGATCACATCGGTGCCGGCGCCCTGGATCCTGGCGCCCATCGCTTCGAGGCACGCGGCGAGATCGACGACTTCGGGCTCTCGCGCGGCATTTTCGATGATCGTCGAGCCCTCGGCGAGCGTTGCGGCCATCATCAGGTTCTCGGTGCCGGTGACGGTAACGATATCGGTATAGATGCGCGCGCCCTGCAGTCTGCCCGCACGCGCAATCATGTCGCCCTGTTCGATGCTGATCGTGGCGCCCATCGCCTGCAGGCCTTTGACGTGCTGGTCGACCGGACGCAGCCCGATCGCACAACCCCCGGGCAGCGACACCCGGGCCTCGCCACAACGCGCGAGCAAGGGCCCGAGCGTAAGCACCGACGCACGCATGGTCTTCACGAGCTCGTAAGGCGCGACGGCCTGCGTGATGGACGCAGCGCGGAGCTCGACACCGAGTTTGTCGTGCACGGATATGTCGATGCCCATCTGGCCGAGCAGATTGAGCATCGTGGTGACGTCGCGCAGATGCGGGACGTTCTCGACGTACAGAGCGTCCGCGGTGAGCAGCGATGCGCACAGTATCGGGAGCGCCGCGTTCTTCGCGCCGGAGATCTCGATCTCGCCTTCGAGCGGCACGCCGCCCTCGATGATCAGCTTGTCCACTGGGCGCCCGCTAGGTCCGCCATTCCTCGGGGGTGAGCGTCTTCATCGAAAGCGCGTGGATGTCTTCACGCATGCGCTCGCCAAGTGCCTTGTAGACGAGCTGATGCTGTCGCACCTTCGGAAGTCCGCGGAAAAGAGGGCTCACGATCACGGCCTCGAAATGGCGGCCGTCGCCCGCCACCTCGACGTGATCGCACTGGAGCCCTGCCTCGATGCACTGCTTGATGAAATCGGGAGTCATATGCAACTCGATGTTTAATGCTGCGCCTATGGACGCAGCTTGTATCCGGAACGTATGAGCGCGAGAGCGAGCAATGATAAAGCGAGAAAACTCAGGCTCACAATGCCGAGCGAAAGCCACGGGGAGACGTCGGCCTGCCCGAAGAACCCGTAACGGAAACCGTCGATCATGTAGAAAATCGGGTTCATGTGGGAAAGCGCCTGCCAGAACGGTGGCAGCGAATGAATCGAGTAGAACACGCCCGACAGGAACGTGAGCGGCAGGATGATGAAATTCGAAAACGCCGCGAGCTGATCGATTTTCTCCGACTGTATGCCGGCGATCACCCCCAGCGCTGCCATGACGCCGCTGCCAGCCAGGGCATGCGCGATCACCCACAGGGGCTCAACGACGGCGACATCGATCAACCAGATGGTTGCGGCGAAAACACCGATGCCGACCACGAGCCCCCGGCCGATCGCAGCGAGCACATAAGCGAAAAAGAACTCGCGGTGCGAAAGCGGCGGCAACAGCACGAAAACGATATTGCCCGTCATTTTCGACTGCATGAGACTCGAAGAGCTGTTTGCGAACGAGTTTTGCAGAACCGACATCATCGCAAGGCCAGGCACGAGAAACGCCGTGTACTCGACGCCCGGATAGACTTCCAGGCGGCCGCGGAGCGTGTGCGCAAACACGAGCAGATAGAGCAGCGCCGTCAGCACGGGTGCGAGCACCGTCTGCACTTTCACTTTCCAGAAGCGCAGCCATTCCTTGTAGAAGAGCGTGTAGAAGCCAGTCACGTCAAATGTGCGTGAACGGGTGCTTGGTTGTTTCGTTTAGCCGCCGGTTTGCCATAGCGTTACTCGTTCACTGGTTTTCGGTTCACCTGTTCACGCATGATCTGCACGAACACCTCCTCCAGATCCGGCTGCATCACTTCCATTTCGACGACGCGTACATGCGCCTGCCGCAGCTCGTGCATCAGGCTTTCCAGCTCGTCGTAAGTCTTCAGCGCGAGGCGATACCCGCCGCCTTCCATGCGCTCGGCGACCCGCGCGGGCCACCGTTCGGGCAATCGATCAGGGTCCACGCGCAACTCGACATAGCAGCCGGAATGTCTGCGCAACAGGTTCGCGGTCGTATCGAGCGCGACGATGTGGCCCTGCTTGAGCATCGCGATGCGGCCGCAGAGTGCCTCGGCCTCTTCGAGATAGTGCGTGGTGAGGACGATCGTGTGGCCGTCGTCATTCAACCGTCGGATGAAGCGCCAGAGCGCCTGCCTCAGCTCCACGTCCACACCCGCCGTCGGCTCGTCCAGGACGATGACGGGCGGCCGGTGCACCAGCGCCTGCGCGACGAGCACGCGCCTTTTCATGCCGCCCGACAATGCGCGCATGTTCGTATCCGCTTTCGCCGTGAGATCGAGGTGCTCCATCACTTCTTCGATCCACGCACGGTTGTCGCGCAGTCCATA
>DASRIK010000151.1:0-4517 GCA_035650035.1 Burkholderiales bacterium
TCCCGACGTTCTGAAGCGTCGCGGGCGCGCGCCGGTGCTGGATGCCGGAATTCCACGTGATCGTCTGTGCGAACCGCGTGACCCGATTCGCGACGCGACCGAGTGTCCGTCGCCGCAAGCCCCCGTGCCCCACGACTGGAAACGCATCGATATCGAAGGGCTCGAATTCAGCTACGCGCGCAATTGCCGCGACACCCCGATGCTCAACGGCGTGAGTCTTACGCTGAACCGCGGCGAGACGATTGCGCTGGTCGGTCCCAGCGGCTCGGGCAAGAGCACGCTCATGCGCGTGCTCGCCGGGTTGTACGATCCCAACCGGGGTCTAAATCTCCTGCCGCGGTTCGACCGCGTGATGCTGATGGACGATGGCATGGTCGTCGATTCCGGCAGCGTTACGGAACTGCTCGAGCGTCAGCCACTCTTCCGCGAGCTCTGGAATCGCTCGCTTTCGCCCGAGGCAAGCGCTCTGGCGGCTTAGCGCTTACCTTTTTGCGGGCTCGTGTCTTTCTCGACAGGTTTGTCGTTGAGTTTGCTCTCGTCGCCTTTCGCACTCGCCTCCCGCTTCTTGCGCGCTTCCACGATGCGCTCGCGCGCTTTTTTCAGGCATTCGAGCTCCGCGTCGCCTTTCAGCTGATCGCAGCGCTGCAGCGGTTTTTTGCGTGCCGCCTCCGCTTTGGCGACCTCGCCTGATGCCGCCATGGCGGCCGGCGCCGTGCAGGCGGCACTCAGCAGCAGGGCAACCAGCGATATGTTTGTTTTCAAGATCGCGCTCCGACATTGGCCGGGCGGGTACGGCAAACGGCGTGCCGGCACATAACGCGCTCCGTGATCGCCTGTTCAGGCATTGATCGCGCGCTTGATCGTCGCGACCCGCCGCACCCGGTCGATCGGTTTGCTCACGTGGTCGGCGAAACGCTGTTCGATCACCGCGATCAGCTCCGCGCCGCTCGCGAGGCTTTGCACTTCCGCGCCCGCGTGGCGCAATGTCAGCGTGATCACGTCGCGTGCGTCGGGATCGTCATCGAGCGAACAGATCTTCGCGCCCCGCAAGACTGCCGGTGCGGTCTGGCGATGCCGCATCGGTTTCCGCGCTTCCCGGGTACGCGGGCAAGGCACCGCCGGGTTGCGGCGAGCACGGAGGCGGCGCGGGAACCATGCTCCGGGGCGGCCGCCAAGCCATCGACACTCAAGGAAAAACCTACCCGGCCTTGTAGTTAGGTGCGGCAGCGTCAAGACTCCAACACGCGTACTACCGCACTGCAAAAGCACGCGCCGCGGCACGCGCGTTGCAGCGCAAACCGCGGTGAAAGCGCTCCACGCTCCAAAGCACATTCCGAAGCCGCTCGCGATCGCACTCGGTGTGGCCGCAAGCCTGGTGCTGCTCGTCTTCGCGATCATCCTCGTGATCGAGTCCGAAGCCGGCGAGCGCTTCATCGAACGCCGCGCGTTGGCAGCGAGCGGGCGGGAGGTGTCGATCGGCGATCTCAACATAAAAATAGGCTGGAGGCCCGGCGTGCGTATCTCGGGACTTCGGATCACCAATCCCGAATGGGCCAAAAGCAGCCATCTGGTCGACACTCAGTTCATCGATGCGCGCTTCAGGCTGCTGCCGCTCCTCATCGGCCGCGTGATCGTCGAAGAGCTTACGCTGACCCAGGCGAGGGTCGGGCTCGAGCGCGAGAAGAATCGGAACACGTGGACGTTCAAAAGGGAGGTGAAAGAGGAGGAGAACGAGCCGTTCCCCGCCATCGTCCGGCGCATCAACATCGACCGCGGGTTTGTCTTTTATCGCGACACAACGATCGATACCCAGCTCGACATCGACGTCTCGGGTGACGTCGGCGGCAGTGGTGGTGCCGTGGACATGTCGGCTCAAGGCACTTTCCGTGGGCAGAAAGCGCGCGGCGTCGCACGCTTTCCCGGGTTGTTGCCGACGCCCGATACGTCGGTCGAGATGTCGGCCGCACTCACGCTCGGCGACATCACCGCAGCCTTTGCCGGGATCGTGCGCGCAGCCGACGTGGACGGCATCGACGTCGACCTCGACGTGTCCGGCGCAAGCCTCGACGACCTGAAGCGCCTCGTCACGATCAATCTTCCGGAGACGCCGCCGTATCGGCTGCAGGGCCGTTTCCGCAATCCGCGCGAAGCGTTCATCTTCGATCCGTTCTCGGGACGCGTCGGCGACAGCGATTTGAGCGGCGGCGCATCGTATTCGCGCGGCGACAAGCGTCCCGTGCTCAAAGCGAATCTCGTTTCCACACTGCTCGATCTCGACGATCTGGGGCCGCTCGTTGGCGCGCCTTCGAAAACCGGCCCGGGCGAAACCGCGGGACCGAAGCAAAAGCAGAAGGTGCAGGAGATCGAAGCCACCGGCAAGGTGCTGCCGCAGAAACGCTTCAAGGTCGAAGACTGGCCGATCATGGACGCGGACGTGAGCTTCCGCGGAAAGAAGATCGTCGACGCGGCGAAAGTGCCCATCGAAGAGCTCTCCGCGAAGTGGGTCCTGGAGGCCGGCGTGCTGCGTTTCGAACCGTTGCGTTTTCGTATCGCGGACGGCACGGTGAACGCAAACGTCCGCCTCGACAGCAACCAGAAGCCGCTCGCCGGCAAGATCAACGCCGACATAAGCGCGCTGAACCTCCGGAAGCTTTTCCCCGGCACGGGAAAGATGAAGGACCCGCTGGGCATTCTCTATGGGCGCATCGACATCGCCGGACGCGGCACATCCATGGCGGATCTCTTCGGCACGGCGGACGGCCGGATCGCCATGCTCGTGAATGGCGGGAAGGTCAGCAACCTGCTGATGGAAGCCGTTGGGCTCGATCTCGCGGAAGCGTTGCGCATACTCGCGACGCGCGATGTAAGCGTGGAGTTACGATGCGCCGTAGTCGATCTTGCCGTCAAAGGCGGGGTCGCCACTCCTCAGGTATTCGTCATAGACACCGCCGACACGGTGGTGACCGGCAGCGGCACGCTGAACCTTCGCACCGAAACGCTCGATCTCGTCACCCGTGCCGAGCCGAAGGACATGAGTCCTTTCGTGCTGCGCTCGCCCATCAATATCAGCGGGACATTCAAGGATCCGAAAGTGATGCCGCAAATGGGACCGCTTGCGGCGCGGGGCGCCGCCGGGCTGCTGCTGAGCATCGTCAATCCACTCCTCGCCGTAATCCCGTTCATCGAGACGGGTCCCGGCGAAGATACCGACTGCGGTCAGTTGCTGAAGCGCGTAAAAAGCGGGGGGGTCAAAGCTCCCGTGCAGAAAGCGGCCGAGTCGAAGAAGTGACATTCGCGCTCGCGGGTGTCCTTCCGTAGCGCGGACCCGGCGCCGTCGAACGCGCTGTCGATGCAGGCCGGGAAGCAGCCGCTGCGGCTTTCCTGCGCGCAAAGTAACGGGTCGCCGCCCATCTGGCGACACTGCCCCATCGCGAGCCGGCGAGCGAGATCGCGGTACCGGCGATGCCCGTGAGGAGTCCCAGCACACCGGCTTTCTTCGCGGGCGCTCCTTGCTGGGGTTGAGGTTTCTGTTTGTCCCGGAACAGAATCTTGCCGACTGTATAGCCGACTCCAAGCACCGCGAAAAGCGTCTTGGGAGAGGTGACCGCCTCGCGCAGGCTGCTCGCGCAGCCGTGGATCGCGTCGTCGAGCGCGATGCGCTCGACCGCGATGCGATTTTCGACGTCGCGGATCTGATCGTCGATTTCGTGCAGGCTCAATTTCATGCGGCCGCTCCCGCTTTCGACTTGTCGGTCTCGTGATTCTCGTCGTCGGACTTGATGTGCCGCAGCGTGGCTTCGAAGGGCGTGTGCTGGAACACCGCGCGCAGTCGCATTGCGACGATCGCCGCGCCGACGATGTTCAGCGCAGCCGCGACGATGAGCACGC
Organism: Burkholderiales bacterium; assembly: GCA_035650035.1. Lineage (GTDB taxonomy): Bacteria > Pseudomonadota > Gammaproteobacteria > Burkholderiales > SG8-41 > JAQGMV01. The sequence continues at coordinate 3,889 of DASRIK010000151.1, forward strand.
CAGGCCATGTCAGGATATCCCCGAGCAACCAGACGCAAAGCGCGGCGACCGCTGCGAGCCAGGCGGTCACCACCAGCACCGATATGAAGATCCCGCCTGCGACCAGCCATGCGAACTGGACCGCGGCACGCCGCACGTCGAGCACGACGAGCGTCGCGTAATTGCTCCCCATGCGCTTCAATGTCGCGAATACGCGCTCGAAGGGCGCAAGGAATGAAGCTTCACGCGTCTCGCGATCTCCGACCTCGGGCCCGGCGGCGCTGCCCGTCATTTCCCCGGGTGCTGCGCTGAACGCAGCTCGCGGCACGCGATCCCGCGCGCGGCTGGCGGCAGTGTCCATGCTCAGCGCCGGGAGAGCAAGCGGGAGAGAATGAGGCCCACTGCGACGGCAATGCCGATCGTCGCAAGCGGATGCTCACGCATGTAAGTGCGTGCCGTTTCTGTGGCTTGCCCCCGCATTTCCCATAGCTCCTCGCTTCGTGCGCCCAGGCGATTCGCCGCTTGCGACGCGGCGCTCGTCAGACGTTCGACGGTCTGCTGTGCGGCGCTCGTGATGTCGCTCAGCTTCTCGCTGGCGCGCGTGGCGAGATTTTCCGCTGACTGGGTCGTGCTCGCGCCTGGTGTGGAAC
>DASRIK010000152.1:0-5792 GCA_035650035.1 Burkholderiales bacterium
TGATCTCTCCGCTCACTCCGCCTTTCGCGACTACGCGGGAGCGTATGCACTGGCTGGTCGGCGGAGGACTCGTGGTTTCGGGACTTGGCGCAATGATCATGCTCGCCGGCAGCAGTGTGGGCTGGGTATTTGCGGCCGTGGTGCTCGTTGGCGTCGGACAGGCGCTCGCGATTTCGGCGCAAGCAGCGCTCGTAAGCGATCACTGCGAGGACGTGATCGGAATACTCGGTGAAGGCACGGTGTATGGCGTCTACCGCCTGCTCGAGCGGCTCGGCAATGCACTCGGGCCGCTCATCGCGGGAATGCTGGTCCTGTATTTCGGCTATCGACCGAGCTTCGTAGCGATCGGCGCCACTGTGGCGATCTGCGGGTTGATGTTCCTGGCGGCGGCGCACCGTAGCCGGGAGCCGGCGCTGAAGCCGGCGTAAGTACAAGAGGAGAAAAATCCATGGAGTTCCGACCCGATCGCCGCCGCTGGCTCACGACTGCAGCCGGCCTGGCACTGGCGCTGCCCACGTTCCCGTTGAGCGCCGCTACGCACCGACGCCCGTTCCAGGTCTATGCCGTCCTTTTCCGCGGCATGACGGACGTGGAGAAAGGATTCGAGGATTACCTCGCAAGCCGCAAGGTTCCGGTGCAGATCACGTATCGAAATTTGAATCGCGACCCGGCGCGCATGCCCGGCTTCCTGGATGAGATCCGGGCCATGCGGCCGGACGTCGTCTACACGTGGGGTACTTCGGTCACGCTCGGCGTCGTCGGTCCATACGACGGCGTGGTGCGCGGACAGCACATCACGGACATCCCGACCGTGTTCACGCTCGTTGCCGGCCCGGTGCTCGCGAAGATCGTGCCGGACATGGCGGCAACCGGGCGCAACGTCACCGGCGTCATGCACGTCGCCCCCACGGCGACTCAAATCCGCGGGATGGCGTCGTATCGCAAGTTCGAGACGCTCGGCGTGCTGTACACCCCCACCGAAAGAAATTCGGTCGTTACCGTCGAAGAGCTGCGGCGCCTCGGCCGGCAGTCGGGGTTCCACACCGTGGAACGCACGTTCCGGCTGGACTCGAGCCGGAAACCCGTCGTCGACGGAGCAGCTGAGCTGGTGCGGGAGTTGAAGGAAGCCGGCGCGCAGTGGCTTTATCTCCCGCCGGACAGCTTCCTCGGCACGGTCTCGCAGGACGTCGTGATCCCGGCAGCCATGGAGCTCGGGCTGCCGACTTTCGCGTCGACGGAGCAGCTCATGCAGGCCGGCGCGCTGTGCGGGCTCGTTTGCCGCTATTACAACATCGGCCAGCTCACCGCGTACAAGGCGGAGCAGATCCTCGTCGGAAAAGTGGCGCCGAACAACATCCCGGTAGAGACCCTGAAGCGCTTTTCCTATCAGATCAGCATGCCGGTCGCGCGCCGTCTGAAACTGCCGCCGCCGCTGCCGATGATGGGTTATGCGGAGCTGATCACGGCGGAGGCGCCGTCGCAGTAAACGCCGCTCAGACGTTGAACCTGAAGAAGATGACGTCGCCGTCCTTGACGACGTAATCCTTGCCTTCGACGCGCATTCGGCCGGCTTCTTTCGCGCCCTGCTCACCTTTGTGGGTCACGTAATCTTCGTACGCGATCACTTCCGCCCGAATGAAGCCGCGTTCGAAATCGGTGTGAATGACACCTGCAGCCTGCGGAGCAGTCGCGCCGCGTCGGACGGTCCACGCCTTTACTTCTTTCGGCCCGGCAGTGAAGAACGTCTGTAAGCCGAGCAACGCATAGCCTGCGTTGATCACGCGGTTCAACCCGGGCTCGCTCATGCCCATGTCGGCGAGAAATACGGCTTTGTCTTCCGCGCTCATGTCGGCGATCTCCGCCTCGATCGCGGCACATACGGCAACGACCGGCGCGCCCTCGGTTGCCGCGTGCCTTCGCACGGCTTCGAGATGCGGGTTGCCTTTGAAACCGTCTTCCCTCACGTTCGCGACATACAGCGTCGGCTTCGCCGTAAGCAATGAGAGCGTACGCAGGACCGCCTTCTCTTCCTCGTACAAATCGAGCGCGCGCACCGGTCGCGCTTCGTTCAGCACGGCCTGACATTTCTCCAGAACCGCGACGAGCCTCTGCGCCTCCTTGTCGCCGCCTGCCTTCGCGACCTTGCCGTACCGCGCGAGCTGCCGCTCCACTGTGGCGAGATCGGCGAGCGCGAGCTCCGTGTTGATCGTCTCGATATCCGCAATCGGGTCGACCTTGCCGGAGACGTGCACCACGTTCGCGTCTTCGAAGCAGCGCACGACATGCGCGATCGCGTGGGTCTCCCGGATGTTCGCCAGAAACTGATTACCGAGGCCCTCACCCTTGGACGCGCCCGCGACCAGTCCCGCGATGTCGACGAACTCGACGACGGCGGGAACCACTTTCTGTGGCTTCACCATCGCCGCGATCATATCGAGGCGCGGATCGGGCACTTCGACGATGCCGGTGTTCGGATCGATCGTGCAGAAGGGATAGTTCTCGGCCGCGATACCGGCTTTCGTGAGCGCGTTGAAAAGTGTCGACTTGCCGACATTGGGCAGTCCGACGATGCCGCATTGGAGAGTCATGTGCCCTCGCCTCCCACCTCGCGCGCCCCAGCTTTCGTATGGAGCTTCAGCATGGCCGACTGCATATCGTGCGCAGCAATGAGCGGCCAGACTGCAAGCGCACTATCGAGTGCCTGATCGATGCCTTTGCGATCTTCGGCGGACGGCACATGCAGAACGTAGTCGACCACTTCCTGCTGGCTCGAAGCGATGTCGCGCGGGTGCCCGATGCCGATGCGCAGGCGCCAGAAATCATGCGTGCCGAGCGCCGGCGCCACGTCGCGCAGCCCGTTGTGACCGGAGAGCCCGCCGCCAAACTTCAGCCGCACGTCGCCCGGCCGCAAATCGAGCTCGTCGTGCGCGACGAGAATCTGGTCGGCCGGAATCCGATAGAAGCCGGCGAGCGCAGTGACGGCGCGGCCGGAGTTATTCATGTGGGTCTCGGGCTTGAGTAGCCAGAGCTCGGTCCCGGGCACGCGAGCGACTTCACCGTGAAACCGCGCTTCCCGCCGGAATTCGGCGCGCACGCCACGCGCGACTTCATCCACGAACCAGAAACCGGCGTTGTGGCGCGTCGCTTCGTATCTTCTGCCCGGATTGCCGAGGCCCACTACGAGTTTCATCGACTGTCGAGTGTTGATTGAAAGAAAAAGCCCGCCCAGAACTGCAAGGCGGGCTCTTGCAAGCAGCGCGCGCGGACTACTTGGCGCCTTCCTTGCCGCCTTCCTTCTTCTCGACCTCGGCCGGTGCAGCCGCCGCTTCCGCCGGCGCCTGCCCCGTGATCTCCGTAACCGGAGTCGCCGGTTCTTCGTCCGCAGCCGCCACCTTCGGTACGTGCACCGATGCAACCGGAGGATTGTCGGCCTTGAGCTTGGTCGTGGGTTCGACGCCCTCCGGCAGCTTGAGGTCGTTCACGTGGATGATGTCGTTCAGCTGCACGTCTTTCAAGTCGACTTCGATGTATTCCGGCAGCCGGTCCGGCAGACACTGGATCTCGATGTCGTTCATCGCGTGCGTTACGACGCCGCCGCCGGTCTTCACGCCGACCGAGACGTCCTCGTTCACGAAGTGCAACGGCACGCGCATATGGATCTTCTTCGTCGGATCGATGCGCTGGAAGTCGACGTGCAGCACCTGGGGCTTCCAAGGATGCATCTGGAAATCGCGCAGCAGCACGCGCTCGCGGCTGCCATCCACGGTCATGTCGAGGATCGATGCATGAAACGCCTCGAGCTTCAGATGCCGCAGCAGCGCATTCTGATCGAGCTCGACCGGGGTGGCCGGCTGGTTCGCCCCGTAGATGATTCCCGGGACCCTTCCGCTACCGCGCAGGCGGCGGCTCGCACCCGTGCCCTGCTGCGTGCGGGGAAATGCAGTGACTTCGATTTTCATTTCACTCTCCAGTTAGCGGGGCTTTGCGACCAAACCCCAAAACCAATACTTATTCGACAAACAACGAGCTCACAGACGCTTCCTCGCTGATCCTCCTCATCGTCTCCGCCAGAAGGCTCGCGACCGTCAGCACGCGGATTTTCCTGCTGTTGTGCGCATCCTCGCGCAGCGGAATCGTATCCGTCACGACGATCTCGTCCAGCACCGAGCTGTTGATGCGTTCCACGGCGCTGCCCGAAAGCACGGCATGCGTGCAGTAAGCGATGACCTTTTCAGCCCCCTGCTCTTTCAGCGCTCGTGCGCCTTCGCACAGCGTGTTCGCGGTGTCGACGAGGTCATCGATGATTACGCACGTACGGCCTCCGACTTCGCCGATGATGTTCATTACGGTGGCAACGTTCGGTCTCGGGCGTCGCTTGTCGATAATCGCGAGGTCTGCGTCCAGTCTTTTCGCCAGCGCCCTCGCGCGGATCACGCCGCCGACGTCGGGCGAGACCGCGACCAGATTCTGGTAACCGTGTTTCCACACATCGCCCAGCATGATCGGGCCCGAGTAGATGTTGTCCACCGGGATATCGAAAAAACCCTGGATCTGCTCCGAGTGCAGATCCATCGTGAGCACCCGATCCACGCCCGCGCTCGCCATCATGTTCGCGACCACTTTCGCGGTAATCGGCACCCGCGCGGAGCTCGGGCGGCGATCCTGGCGCGCATAGCCCATGTAGGGGATCGCGGCAGTCACCCTGCCGGCCGAAGCGCGTTTCAGCGCGTCGACCATGACCAGCAGCTCCATCAGGTTGTCGTTGGTTGGCGCGCACAGGGACTGGAGCACGAAGACGTCCTTGCCGCGGACGTTCTCGAGGATCTCCACCATCACTTCGCCGTCGCTGAAGCGGCCGACTTTGGCCCGCCCGAGCGGCAGCCGCAAATGGCCGACCACGTCCGCCGCAAGCTTCGGATTCGCGTTGCCGGTAAAGACCGTCAGCCTATCTAGCGCCACCTTCTTCCCCGATCAACAAATATCTATTGTATGGAGCGCCGCGAGGCGCCTAGAGCCTTTTTGCGTCCGAAGCACGCATCGTGCGTCTAATCTCATTGCACCTAGCACCGCCAGGCGCTTAGACCCTTTTTTGCGGACGGGGCACAGCTTTGCCGTGCCCCGTCCGCGTCGTAGGTTTTATTGGCTGGGGAGGAAGGATTCGAACCTTCGCATGCCGGAATCAAAATCCGGTGCCTTAACCAGCTTGGCGACTCCCCAGCTGTTCTTACTCAAACCTTTTAGCTCGCCAGCTCCCACAACGGATGACGGTCGAGACCGCGTGCCACAAACCCCCGCATGCCTGCCGGCGCTCGCGCGAACGTCTCCCGCGCCGCGCGCTCGTCCTCGAACGCGGCGTAAACAGACGCTCCCGATCCAGTCATGCGCGCCGGACCATACTGCCGCAACCACTCCAGGTAACGCGAAACTTCCGGGTATATACGACAGACGAGAGGTTCGAGATCGTTCGCTGCGTGCTCGGCGAGCCAGCCAGCAGAAAAGCGTTGTATTTTAATAGGTTTCGAGTCGCGTTTCAAATCGGCGTGCGTGAAGATCCGACCTGTGGGCACCTGCACGTCCGGAGTCAGGACGACATACCAGGCCGGCGGCAGGTCGACAGGGGAGAGGATATCGCCGATGCCTTCCGCAAATGCACTCTCGCCAAAAACAAAGACCGGTACGTCCGCCCCGAGCTGCACGGCAAGCGCCTGCAGCTCGCCGCGGCTGAGGCCGGTGCTCCACAGGTGGTTCAGCACGATGAGGACCGTCGCGGCATCCGAGCTGCCGCCACCGAG
>DASRIK010000153.1:0-3032 GCA_035650035.1 Burkholderiales bacterium
CCCGAGACGTGCTCGCGCCAATTGGTGGGATCGGGCTCGCAGCCCACGTCGTGGCCGATACGCCAAGCGCGGGCGACCCACAGACGGTCCGAGTCGGGCAGCTGCACGCGCAGCGCGAGCTGTCGCGAGAGGTCGTTGTAGCGATCGAGGCGCCGGCCGGAGAGCGGCTTGCCGCGCACGAGCTTGATGAGCTCGTCGACCTCGGGCGCTTCGATCTTTTCCGGGCCGGCCGCGTTCACGTCCTCACGGAGGCCTTCGAGGATGTAGGGAGCCGCCGGTTGGTAGCTCAACAAGTTCATCCAGTGCTCGACCTCGGCCGCCTCGACTTGCTTGGCCGCTTCGATCTCCTCGTCGTGGCCCATCACCGGATGGTTGGCCATGTCGCGGAAGTAGCGGGCCAGCATCGAGTCGCCCGCGATCTTGCGAGGCTCGTCGACAGCCGGATCGGGGAGCGGCGGGAGCTCGCTAGCTCCCGAGTCCAGATCGGCGAGCCGCGGCGGCTCGCTGTAACGAGGACGGACCGCGGTGATCTCGTTCTCGTCGTCCTCGCCCAGGCGAGGCAGCTCGGTGACAACGGCGGCGGTTTGGGCAGCTGACGGCTTGCTCATGTCCTTCGTGCTCCCGGCTGAGTTGCCAGCGGGTGAAGCCCCCACTCTCGTGGATGCAGAGACGGACGGTTTGGGAGTACGGGGGCGCCCCCCGGACACACGACCGCGCCGTCGCTGTTTCGCCTGCGCTCGCACCAGGTTCGCCGCCTGCGGTCCACGACGTTTGCGCATCTTCGGGGACTGGAAGGTCGACGAGTTCATGGTGATTTGGATGCGATGTCCGATCGACGGTTCAAAAAGGCTACAGACTCAGGGACGACAGGCGCGGCAAAGAACCGAACCCACGAATGGCTGTGCCGATTCCTATATTTTTGTTTACGGGGCTTCGATCGGACGGTTTCAAGGGTTTTTGCCTAGGGCAGACGAGGGCAATTGTAGAAAACAACATAAGCAAGACAGGTGCCACGGCAAGGGTCGCACCCGGCTGCAAATGGCTCCCGAAGGCCCATGCCCGAAATACGCACGAGGCCGGGGAAAGCTTTCGAAATCCCGGAGAGAATGTGCCCGAGCACGAAGACGGCCGGAGGCACGTGCGCGTTAGCCGCCTCACACCTGCGGAGCGAGGTTCGCACCCAGGTATGATCGAGCTGACGTAGCGTCACCCCAACTTTGCAGTCGGGAAATGTGCGCTCTCAGCTGGAGCTGCATCTCAGGTGAATTGGGCGATAAACCGCGGGTCGTTCTCGAAGAGCAGCTTGATCGATGGGATTCCGTAGCGCAGCATCGCGATCCGCTCGATTCCCATGCCGAAGGCGTAGCCACTGAAACGCTCGGGATCGATGCCGCAATTGAGCAGAACTTGAGGGTGGATCATTCCGCACCCGAGCACTTCCAACCACCCCGAACCCTTACAAACGCGGCATTGGCCGCGGTTTTCCGCACGGCAGAAGGTGCAGCCGATGTCCACTTCGGCACCCGGCTCGACGAACGGGAAGTAGCTCGGGCGCAAGCGCACGGGCGTGCCGGGTCCGTAGAGCGCTTCGGCAAAGGCGCTGAGCACGCCCTTCAGGTCGGTCATGCTCACGCCGACGTCGACGAGAAAGCCCTCGATTTGGTGGAACATCGGCGAGTGCGTGAGATCGTCGTCGCGGCGGTAGACGGCGCCGGCGCTCACCACCGCCATCGGCGGTTTGCGGCTGCTCATGACGCGGATCTGCGTGTTGCTCGTGTGCGTGCGCAACAGCGTCGGCGCCCGCCGCGGACTGCCGTCAGGACCCAGCACGTCGACCCAGAAAGTATCTTGCATGTCGGTCGCGGGATGGTCTGGCGGAAAGGCGAGCTTCGTGAAGTTGTTCTCCTCGAGCTCCACCTCGGGGCCGGGTACGACTTCGAAACCCAAGTCTCGGAAGATCACCAAGAGGTCGTCGCGCGTTTGCAGCACCGGATGCAGGTGACCGCGTCCGGGCAAGACGCGCCCGGGCAGCGTGAGATCGTAGGGTCGGCCCTCGAGATCGGCGCGGCGCGCAGCCTGCGCGAGCGCTTTCAGGCGCTCGTCGAACGCCTTCTCCACCGCTTGCTTGAAGTCGTTCACGCGTGCGCCGACGCGCGGACGTTCGCTGTTCGGAACGTCGCGCATCAGCGCCATCACGCGCGTGAGCTCGCCCTTCTTTTTTCCGAGGATCTGCGCGTAAGCATCGCGCAGCGCCTGTTCGCTAGAGGCCGCACCAAAGGCGTCGCGGTAACGCGTCCCGAGCGCCTCGAGCCCGTCTTCGATGGCGCGCACGGCGTCATCGCCGGCGGACATTAGCGCGTGGCGTCGACGACCGCTTTGAAGCCGGCCGGATCGTGGATGGCGATGTCGCTCAACACCTTGCGATCGAGCTGGACGTTGGCGCGCTTGAGCGCGTGAATCAGCCGGCCGTAGGTGGTCCCGTTGAGGCGCGCAGCAGCGTTGATGCGCGCGATCCACAAGCGGCGGAAGTCGCGCTTGCGGCGCTTGCGACCCACGAAGGCGTACTGCCACGCCTTGTGCAGCACTTCGCGGGCCTGCTTGATGCGGTTTTTCCGCGGGCCCCAGAAGCCCTCGGTCTGCTTCAGAATGCGATTACGACGACGACGGGCTTTGAACCCTCGCTTCACACGTGCCATGGCTCACCTCTCCGCGTGCTGCCGAGATCTATGCGTAAGGAAGAAGCATTCGGATGCGCTTCTCGAACTGATCGTGCACGATGGCGCGCTTGCGCAGGCGCCGGTTCCGCTTGCGGTTCTTGCTGATCATTCCGTGCGAGTGGCCGCACTTCGAGCGCCGTACCCGGCCCGAGCCGGTGACCTTGAACCGCTTGGCGGCGCCCTTGTTGGTCTTCATCTTCGGCATGGTGATCTCTCTCACGCGGCCCGCTCCCTGTGCGCCGCCCTCGGGATGAGGGCCGTTTGGAGCCGCCAGGAATGCGGGGCCGCGCATCCAAGCAGACCGGCGCGCGTGTG
>DASRIK010000154.1:0-9821 GCA_035650035.1 Burkholderiales bacterium
AGGCGACGGACCTTGCCGGACGCCTTCTTGCACTGAAGCTCACGGAGCAGCTCGGACAGCAGGTGGTCCCGGACAATCGGCCGGGCGCGGGCGGCGCGATCGGCACCGACGTCGCCGCAAAGGCGACGCCGGACGGCTATACGTTGCTGGCTGCTTCCTCCGGTCCCGTCACGATCAGTCCACTTCTGCAGAAAGTCCCGTACGATGCCACGCGCGATCTCGCGCCCGTGGCGAACGTGGGGCTCTCGCCCTACATCCTCGTGACGAATCCCAAGTTTCCTGCGGCGAACGCGCGCGAGTTCGTCACGATGATCAAGGGGAGCCCGGGCAAGTATCGCTTCGCTTCGTCGGGCACGGGCGCGACCGCCCACCTCGTTGCAGAGATGTTCAACGCTGCGACAGGACTGCAGGTCACGCACGTGCCGTACAAAGGGAGCGCGCCTGCGCTGACCGACGTCATCGGCGGCGACATCACGTACGCCATCGAGACAGTGGCCGCGACGATGCCGCACGTGAGAGCGGGACGTCTCAAAGCCTATGGCATATCGCTCACGCGTACCAGCGCGCTCGCACCCGGCATCGAGCCGCTCGCGACGGCTGCGAATATCCCGGGCTTCGATGTTGCCGCGTGGATCGGCGTCATGGTGCCGTCGGGGACGCCGAAACCCGTCATCGACCGGCTCGCTCGCGCGATCGACAGCGCGTTGCAAACGGCGGATTTCCGGGAGAAGCTCGCCGCCGCCGGTCTCGAGCTCGACTACCGCCGCACCGACGATTTCGCACGGTATCTGAAGGACCAGCACGTGCGGTTCAGCGACATCATCAGGAAGAACAACATCAAGATCGAGTAGCGCGGCCGAACGCACGAGCTTGAGCAAGCAGGCGCTCGGGCCCGCGTTGTCATCGCGGCAGGTGCTTCACGACGTCTTCGAGCGTCGCGCGCACCTTCGGATCCGTTTCCGTTTTCGCCTGACGCCGGTACGTCTCCGCAGCTTTTTTTCGGTCCGGCGCGAACCGGTATGCCGTCAGGATCAACTTCACGGCCTCGGCGTGCTGCCCACGCTTTGCATAAACGAAGCCGAGCGAGCCCCACGTGCTCGCACGCTGGGGTCCAATTTCGAGTGCCGCGAGCAGCGCGGACTCCGCCTCATCGATGCGTCCGGCTTTGAGCAGCGCGTAGCCGAGGTTTTCCCGGATTTCCGGGTCGCCCGGGTCAGCCTGGTTCGCGGCTTCGAATAAGGGAACGGCGTCGGCATATCGTCCCTTTCGCACGTGCGTCAGCGCCTTCGCGTTGAAATCCCGAGCTCGCGCGCGGTCCCCTCGCGTGGCACGCTGGCTTCCGAGCTTTTTCACGAGAGCCTGAACCTCCGCGTCATTGCCCGCGATCGCCGCCTCTACGATCGCATTCGGCTGCGCGGGCGGCTTTTCGGTCTTTTCCGCCGGGGCAGTGGGTGGCGCCGCAGCGGCGATGGGCGCAGGCGGTGACGCGACTTCGGGCGTGGGCTCTGCAGCCGGCGCCGGGCTCGTGACCACAGGCGGGGACGTGGCGGGAGCAACGGCTGCAGTCGGCGGTGGGGCTGGCGGTGCAAGTGGCGGTTCTGCCGTCGCCGCAGGCGCCGCGCTCGGCGCAGCAACCGGCGCAACAGGACGCTCGCTCGTCCCTGAATCCGGCCACAACACGGTGACGAACAGCACGACGCCGATGATGACCAGCACGCCGGCTGCGATCAAAGGGAACGCTTCGCTGAGCGCGCTACCTTTCCCGTGCATGCCCGTGCAGCGGCTTACCGCAACCTGTGAAGATTTTCAGTTTCACGGCGCGAGAGCATGTGTGCTGCCGCGCGCCGTGTCAATCGAGGCGAAGCGCGAGACCCCGGCGCGAATGTCCTCGCGTAATCGGCCTGCGGTGTGGGCGCGCGTATAATCGTTCCCACATCCCGATACCAACAACCGTCGCTTCTCGCGCGGGCAAGCCACGGCGACGGAAGACCTTCATGATCGAAATCACCGAACGTTTTGATGTTCCGTGCGCGTCTCCGCGGCTCGTGTGGGACCTGTTGTCGGACCCGCACGCCGTCGTCGGCTGCATCCCGGGCGCAACCCTGGGTGAGAAACACGAGGATGGCTCGTTCGACGGCAGTCTTGCCGTCAAGTTCGGACCGGCGAAAGTGACATTCCGCGCGCGAATCGAGCTCGAGCTCGATCACGCCGCGATGGTCGGGCGCGTCACTTCGCGCGGCAAGGACAACCAGGGCGGGACGCGGTTTCGCGCGGCGATGACGTTCAAAGTGCTCGAGCAATCCGAGCCGGCCGGTACGACGGTGGTTATCGATGGCGAGAACGAGATCTCGGGCAAGCTCGCAGGATTGGTCGAATCGGGTGCCAAGTTCGTGATCAAGCGCATGTCCGCGGACTTCGCAACGAACCTTGCTGCACGCTGCAGCGGCACCCAGCCGGCCGCGCCGCCGGAACCGTAAGCCTTACGCTCATACGCGTTCCTGAGCGAACGCGGCCATTTCCTTCAGGTCTTCGAGCCTCGGCGAACGCGCGATGTACGCAACATTGCCCATCGCCCGGCTGAACACGCCGGGGATTCGGATCGTATCCACCATGTATTGCCCGTAACGCTGCACGATCTCCTCGTGCGTGTGGCGATAGTGGATCCGCGCCTTACGCCCGATGTATATCGAATGGTAGGGGCGCCGCCACTCGTATTCGGGCCGTCTGCCGAGCACGACGTTCGCCCACTCGCGATATACGTCGCCATCGTTCGCGTAGTTGAACATATCGGTCGTCGGCCATCCCGGCGGGCGGGCGTTCAGCTCGAGCGCGAGGAGTTTTCCTTCGGCGGTGCAGAAAAACTCGAAATGAAAAAAGCTCTCGCGCAAGCCGAATGCCTCCACGGCGGCAAGGCCTGCAGGAACGACGTCGTCGTACAGGTCTCGTAACGTGTAGTAGTAGATGTGATCGTCTTCGGCGACGGTTTCCATGATGTTGCGGCTGTATTCGAGCGACATGCACAGCACGACGCTGCCGTCATGGTCCGCAAGACCGTCGAAGGTAACGATCTCCCCATCGACGAATGCTTCCATGAAGTAGTCGACAGGGGGTTTGTGCTGAAAGAAATCGCGAACCTCGCTGTCGTTCGCAATCTTGTACGTGCCCGTGGCGCCTACGCCTATGTCCGGCTTTGCGATCACGGGGTAGCCGACTTCGCGGATGAACGCCTGTGCTTCCTCGATTGTGGACACGACACGGCCCGGCGCAACGCCGATGCCCGCGGCCACGAACTTTCGCTTCATCAGCGATTTGCGTTTGACGATCTCCGTGTCGGCTATCTTGCGCCCGAATACATGGAAGTTTTCGCGCAGATACGCTTCGAGCTCGAGCCAGTGCTCGTTATGTGATGCGATACGGTCGACCTTGCCGAAGCGGTGCGTGAAGTATCCGACGGCGCGCAGCGCCTGGTCGTAATCTTCGAGCCTCTCGACGCGATAGTAGTCGGTGAGCGCCTCCTTCAGCTCGGGTCGTAATTGCTCGTAAGGCTCTTCGGCAATGCCGAGCACGTTGGCGCCGAGACGCCGCAGATGCAGGCAGAAAAGGTAATAACTCGGCGGAAAATGCGGCGAGATGAAAACCACGTTCATGCCAGCGTTCTCCTGTCATGTCGTGATGCGCGGTCGTTTCGCAGGGACCGACTTGCGGTCGTATCGGGGGCACGCCGCTTGCGGTGTGCCGCATATGCTAGGACGTTAGGAGCGGCGAGGGGAGACGGGAGCGTGGGCGTCGTCCGCCGCCGGCCTTCGAAGAAAGGCGTGGTAGCGGCAGTCAGGGGCAGGGTGATCCGCCGATGGGTGAACCCTCACTCGGGCCGTATGGGCCCTGATGTTCAATCCGGCTTGATTCCAGCCGTGCGGATCACCTTCTTCCACCGTTCGTTATCCGCCCGCATGTAGCGGGCAAGATCCTCGGGAGTGCCGGGGGCCGGATCTGCGCCGATAGCGATGAGCTTCTGTGCAACGTCGGTTTCACTGAGGATTTTGACGATTGCAGCGTTCACCTGTTTGACGACCGTCGGCGATGTCTTTGCCGGCGCAAAAAGCGCGTTCCAGTTGGAATATTCGAATCCCGGATAGCCGGATTCGGCGACGGTCGGGATGTCCGGCGCGGAAGCGGACCGCTTCGATGTGCTTACTGCGACGGCGCGAAGCCGTCCGGCTTTGACGTGCGGCAGCACGGACGGAATACTCACCCACAGCAACTGCACCTGGCCGGCCATGAGATCGGTCACCGCGGGCGCGCCGCCTTTGTACGGAACATGCACCGCGTCCATGCCGGTCGTCAGCTTCAGAAGCTCGAGTCCGAGGTGAGTTGCGGTGCCGGTGCCGGCGGATGCGAAATTGAGCTGACCGGGCTTTGATTTCGCGAGCGCGACGAGCTCTTTCACATTCTTTGCCGCGATCGACGGATGCGCGACAAGGATCTGTGGGTTGTTGACCAGCATGCCGACGGGGGCAAAATCGCGAAACGGATCGTACGAGAGCTTCGGCTGCAGCGCGGGATTGATGGTCATGCCCCCCGCCGTGCCGACGAGAAACGAGTAACCGTCGGGCGCGGCCCGCGCGACGATTTCCGTGCCGACGATGCCGCCCGCGCCGCCGCGGTTGTCGAGAATCATGGGATGTCCCCAGAGATCCGTCAGTCGCTGTCCGATGAGCCGCACGATGGTATCCGTCGGCCCGCCGGGCGGGAACGTGACGACGAAGCGCACAGGCTTCGTGGGATATGCGTCGGCAGCCGAAGATGTATACGGAAGCGCCGCGACAACGAGTGCGAGCAGAAAACGAATGGCATGCATGGTGGCGATACGATCTGCCGGCGAATTATGGCATGCAAAGCGTTTCCGTCGAACCTCGGCACCTCCTCGATATCGAAAGCCGGACCCGCTTCGAAGTTACCTCGCTACGTCGAGCGCCGGCGCAACCGGGCAATCCCCAGCAGGGCGATGGCGACGATACCGAGTGTCGCCGGCTCCGGCACCGCGAGACGCGCGAAGCCGCGGTCGATATCGAAGCTCGCAGAAGCGAAGTCGCCGTTCGGAAGGTCGAATGAGAACGTTCCGCCCGGGAAGAGTCCGATGCCGTTCGGAACGAAATCGAACTGCGTCGGCACGCCGGTGCCGGTCAGAAAATCCGTGGCCGAAATGAAGCGCAGTGAAAGGCTTTCCGAGAAATCGATGCCGAACCGCTGAAAGTCGAATTGCAGCTGGTCCGTGTTATCGATGACGTCGATCGACTGGATGCCTGGCGCCGTCGGAAACGTGCCGAAGGTGTACGTCCGACCATTGATCGTGACGGCGAAGTCGAGAAACTGCGTCGAGAAGGTGGGATCCTGATATACGACATGGTTCGCGCTGATCGGCGTGCCCGGCGGGACTCGGGTCGTGTCGTAGCGGAACGTTCCGTCGATGCGCTCGCCGTCGAGATCGAGGCCCGCGCCGAAAAATCCCGACGGTCCACCGCCGAAGTCGAATCCGGCGAAGATCTGACCGCTGAAGCCGCCGGTTACGATCGCGGCGCCCGCAGGCGCCGAGCAGATAGCGATGACGAGTATGGCGATGAAACGTGTAACGCGCGACATGCCTTCCTCCCGCTCGTTGTTTGAACGTGCCAGCATGGTAAAACAAAACTTGCGACCCTAGGAAGATCGGGCTGCAACGCGAGCAGTTGCTGGTTCACGCCGCGCAGCACCGGGAGCGCCGAAGTATGCGCTCATTCGCTTTTGATGCCCCCCGCCTTGATGACCCGCGACGGTCACAGTGCTCCACGACCCATCACTCGACGACCTTGTCGGCCTGAACCAGCACTGATCGCGGTACGGTCAAGCCGAGCTGCTTTGCAGTTCTCACATTCACGACCAGCTCGAACTTCGTCGGCTGTTCGACGGGAATGTCCGCGGGCCTGGCGCCTTTCAAAATCCGGTCGACGTAGCGAGCGCCGTCCCGCCCCTCGATGCTGTAGCTGGGCCCGTAAGCCATCATGCAGCCGTTTTCCGCGTAGTCGCCTCGAGCGCATACCGTCGGCAATCCATTGACGATCGCGAGCTCCGCGATGAGCTTCTGGTTGGAGTTCGCCAGCGGATTCAGTGTGATCCAGACAGCGTGGCTGCCGGCGTTTACTGCTTCCTTGAATGCAGCCCTGTAGTTGTCGACGCTGCTCACTTCCATCGAATAGAGCTGCAGACCCATATCGCGCGCCGGTTGCTGGCTGTCGTGCCACTGTGGCACGGAGCCCGGGGCCTTCGGATCCCAAAGCACTGCAAGCCGCGACAACTTGGGAACGGCCTCTTTCAGAAGCTGCATCCGTTTTGCCGTCAGCACCGCGGCCACATTGGTGATTCCGGTGCTGTTCCCCCCGGGTCGTGCCAGGCTTTCGGCCAGCCCCGCAGCAATGGGATCGGTCACGCCCATGAAAACGATGGGAATCGTCGACGTCGTCTTCTTCGCAGCGAGCGCTGCATTCGTCGTGACAGCGACGAGTACATCGATCTTGAGAGTCACCAACTCGGCCGCGAGGGCGGGAAGCCGGTCGAATCCCCGGGCCTCGTGCCGGTACTCCACGATGATGTTCTGCCCCTCGATGTAACCGAGGTCGCGAAGGCCCTTGCGAAATGCGTCCAGCCGAGGCGCGTCAGCGGTGGCAGTGACGGCTGCGAGATAGCCGATTCGGGGTATCTTTCTTGGCTGCTGTGCGTCGACGCCATTGCTGACGGCGAACAGCAATGCGCAGATAAACCAATGCCGGATCCTGCCCATGCGGGTCCTCTCGAGCTCGTCGCCGCGAGCTCTCCCGTCAGACGTGCGGTGGACTCGCTGCTTGCTCGATTTTGGTCTTTGAGCCCGCCGCCAGCAACTGGCGCTGGTTGCTAGTCCGCCGGTCGAGTCCGGCCGGCACTCAAGTGCACGAGCAGCGCCAGGAGCGTGGCCGTCATCGCTACGCCGCAGACGGCGAGCCAGCCGAACTGCGCGAATGCGAGGCTCGCGAGAAACGCCCCGGCTGCATTTCCGCTCCACACGTGTAGTCCGAACAGCGTGTTCGCACGCGCCCGCGAATCCGGCACCGCCGAATTGATGAGTGTCTGATTGGCGACCATCGCGGCGCGAAGGCCGATGTCGAGCAACATCGCACCAATGACGATCGCTGCAATCGACCATGCACCAAAGCTCATCGCGACCCATGCGAGGAGCATCGAGCAGATGCCGGTCAGCACGACGGGTCTCAATCCGACGCGGTCCGTCCAGCGCCCGGCGGGTCGCGCGACCAGTATGCCCGTGGCACCCGGAATGCCCATGAGCCCGGCCGTGCTGGGTCCCGCGCGGTGAAGCACGGCAAGCATCGGGGCGGCCACGCCCCAGAATCCGCCGTAGCAGATGCCGAACATGAACTGGATCGCGGCCGCGCGCCGGATGCCGCCATGCCCGCGCCAGAGCGCCCAGAGCGAGCGCAAGAGCTCAACATACGGCGCTTGAGTTGTCGGCCGCGTGTTCGGAAGCCGCAGCCACAGAACCGGAATGATCATTACGAGCATGACGGCCGACAGCATGTAGCTGTAGCGCCAGCCGAAGTGGTTGGCGACGAGCCCGCCGACGATGCGCGCGAAGAGAATCCCGCTGAACATCGCCGTGAGTTGTGTACCGAGCGCCCGGCCGCGATGATTCGGCTGCGCAACTTCCGCGGTAATCGCAATGAAGTGCTGCAGGAGAGACGAGCAGATGCCCGTTACCAGGCTTCCTGCGGCGAGGACAGCGATAGACGGTGCGACGGCCATCGACGCCTGCGCAAGCGTCAGGACAACGATTTTCGAAAGTACCAGTGCGCGCTTGTCGAGCCGATCGCCGAGCGGAACGAACAAACCTATACCGAGAAGCAGTCCGCCGAAGGAAAGCGTCGGTATCCAGCCTGTCGTGGCGGCGTCCGTCCCGAACTCCGCAGCGATCGCCGCCAGCATCGGCGTCTGGTAGTGAATGCCCCCGGCCACGATGAAGGCCGAGACGATGAGGAGCGCGATGAGGTTGCGATACTCGGTGGCGGATGAAGGCAGGTTCGGCAACGTGAACAATCGTATTAAAGTGTCGGGGCGATTATAGTCACCACAACGGGGAGGAAATCGATGGACAGGATCGCGCTGATTGCGCTCGGGTCACTCGCTGCGCTGGCGCTTCATACGCCGCTTGCGCCAGCGCAGGATTTTCCGGCGAGGACCGTGAGATTGATCGTGCCTTTTCCGCCGGGCGGGGCCGTGGACATTCTCGCGCGTTCGATTTCGACACCCATGAGCAAATCGCTCGGCCAGAGCGTGATCGTCGAGAACCGTCCGGGTGCTAATACGGTGATCGGCGCGGAGCTCGTTGCACGCGCGCCTGCCGACGGTCACACGATTCTGCTGATGGCGCCGAGCTTCACCATCAATCAGTTCGTGCGCTCGAAGCTGCCTTACGACACGGTGAAGGATTTCACCGGCGTCACGCTGATCGCGTCGGGTGCGCTCCTCATCGCAGTTCATCCGTCACTGCCGGCAAAGAATACGAAAGAACTGATCGCGCTCGCCCGCTCGAATCCCGGCAAGCTCACTTATGCGACCGCCAGCGTGATCGGCGGCCAGCGGCTCGCGGCGGAGCTTTTCAAGGATGTCGCGAAAATCGACATCGTGAACGTGCCGTACAACGGCGGTGCCCCGGCCACGATGGCGGTCGTCGGCGGACACACGAGCATGCTGGTGACGAACATCATCGAAGCCGCGCCGCAGGTGATCGCCGGCAAGCTGCGCGGCATAGCGGTCACTACGACAAAACGCTCCGAAGTCCTGCCGGAAGTGCCGACCGTCGCCGAAGCCGGTTACGGCGGGTTCGACGCAGGCAACTGGTTCGGCGCCGTCGTGCGCACCGGCACGCCGAAGCAGGCGATCGATCGCCTGAACGCCGAGATCGCGCGCGGGCTCGAGCTTCCCGACGTGCGCGATACACTGCTCAAGCAGGGGCTCACGCCGGCGCCGATGAGCCCGGACGCGTTTGCCGCGTTCCTGCGGAAGGAGATGGAGCGCACCGGGCGCATCGTGAAAATGCTGAACCTGAAGATGGATTAGTGCGACCGCCGGACGTTGCGGCCCTCGGCACGAGTCTGGCTGTGCTTGCATGACGCTCCTGACGGAGGTGCTCTATGCGGTTCATCATTGCAAGTGTTCTGGCGCTGGCGGGCTGCGCGTCGACGCCGTCGGGCGATGTCACGTCTGCGCAGGCGTCCTGGGAACGTGCGGCTTATGAAGACGTGGTCCGAAGCTGGGGCGCACCGGTGCGCAGCACCAAACTGCCCGACGGACGTGACGCGCATACCTGGGTATCCGAAAGCATCGCTTCGCGGCCGTCGTTCTGGCCGTCGATCGGCATTTTCGGCGGCAGTGGCGGCGGGGTCGGCTTCGGCACGGGCGTCACGATGGGGCCGGGCGGCGGCGAGTTGCAGCGCTGCGAGCGCACGCTGATCGTGCAGAACGGGCGTGTCGTCGATCAGACGTGGCACGGCCCCGCGGATTACTGCAGCAGCTTCCGCCGAGGCTGATCGCCGGGCTTTCCTCGGCCGACAGTAGAATACGCGCTCGGCCTCGCTCCACCGACGGCTCGTACAACAACCGAGGAAAGAACATGATCGCTTGTAAACCGCTGCTGCGCGCGAGTTTCGCCGCGCTGCTGACTGCTTCGAGCGCGGCGAGTTACACTGGGCTCGCGTCCGCTCAAAATTATCCGACGAAGCCGGTGCGCCTGATCGTGC
>DASRIK010000155.1:0-2243 GCA_035650035.1 Burkholderiales bacterium
TTCCAGCAAACGGAGTAGGGGTGATAATTTCTTCTGAGGGACTCAGGTCTACCAGGAAAACAATCGCGGCATTCGCGCCGGGGCAGGCGAGCGATGCGACGAGAGCAATCGAACCGACGATCTGCTTCCACATAGCGCACATCCTGTGAAGGTGGACTTCGCAGGCGTCCGGGAAGCATACGTCGGGCCCAAGGACCGCTTTACGCTGGAATCAAAAGGTTACGTGAGCAGTGCCGGCGCTCTCTTCACAAAATGTAAAGCGGCTCGACAGAAGACGCGCTGCTCGAGCCTTTCTGTGCTGCAGCAGACGATCGCGGCTAGTAATAGACCGACCGCCCCGCGCCACCGGTCGCGACGACCAGCTCGCCGCTTATGGCCCACGCCTTGTCCGAAGCGAGGAATGTCGCGACGTAGGCGACCTCGGATGCATCCACCATCCGGCAGATCGCATTGCCGCGGGGCGAATCCGGCGCGTAATTGCGCTTCTCGACTTCTTCGGGCGTGATGCCCTGCTCCGCCGCCTGCTTGGCAAGCAGCCGAGGCGTGCGCTCAGTGCGCGTCGTGCCCGGATGAATGCAGTTCACCGTGATTCCAAAGCGGCCGAGCTGGACCGCCAGGGTCTTCGCCATGTGCACGAGCGATGCGTTACGCGCGCCACCGCTCAGGTTGCCGGCGTTTCGCGCGTTGGTGCCGCTCACGTTGATGATGCGTCCCCAGCCCTGTTTTTTGAGGTGAGGGATCACGGCGCGGGCGCAACGCAGTGCACCGACGTATTTGGTGTTGAAGTCGAGCAGCAGATCTTCGTCGACGACGGTTTCAATGGGACCGATGGCCGTCGCCGAACCGCCTGGCGAAGAGCCGCTGTTCACCAGGATATGCAGGCCCCCGAGCTGCTCCGCTGCCTGCGCAACCATGTTCTCGACCTGCTCCCGGCTCGTCACATCTGCGGTGAGCCCGATCACACGTCCTCCGGTTTCGCTGCTGAGCTCGCGTGCCGTCGCGTCCAGCCGCTCCTTGTTTCTCGCGACGATCGCGACGTTCACACCTTCGCGCGCAAACTCACGTGCGACCGCTTTGCCGATGCCCTGGCTGCCGCCCGTTACGATGGCGCTTTTGCCTTTGAGTCCCAAGTCCATTGGAGACCTTTCGATTCTCGTGATGCGTTTCCCATGACGGCCGCGCTACAGCTCTCTTACCATCAATTTACGGACCTTGATGGGCCCGCCGTTGTATTGAATCCCGATCGGTCCCTGCGGGGACTTGCCGTCTCGCGCGCTCACCGTGACGACGCCGTTCAGCTTGACCGTGATCTCCGGCCCTTTGGCGTGGATCTCGTACGTGTTCCACTTCCCACCTGCCTTGTAGATCGGCTGCACCGCCGCGACGTTGACGAGGCTACCCGTGCTGTACGCCGGATTCGGGTTCTTGTCCCAGATCTGTACTTCGTAAGCACCTGTCGAAGTGCTCACGTTCGTGGGATTCATGATTCGAATGTAAATGCCGCTGTTCGTGTCTTCCGACGCCCAGAACTCGAGATACAGGTCGAAATCCTTGAAGCTTTGCTTCGAAACAAGAACGCTGCTGCCTTTGCCCGTGGTCTTGTCCGCCTGAATGGCGCCGCCTTCTGCCCTCCAGTTGGCGTCGCTCCCGGTCTTGTTCCAGTTCTCCATGCCTTTATCGCCGTCGATCAGCGTGGTCCAACCCTGCGAAGGCAGGAAATGGCCACAGGCGGCAGCGACAAACACGATCATAAGAAGCGCGATTGAAGTACGAAGCTGTCGTTTCATGGTGTCCCCCTAATGTCCCGTTAATCTCCTGCGACCTGCTGGACGCCGAGCTGCCGCACGATCCACGGCATCACGACGCGCTCGAAAATCTGGCGACTCGACCATTGCGGAGAACGTCCCATGTGTCCGCCCACCGGATTCACCCACGTGTCTTTAGGGTCGCCGTACTTCATCATGAGATAGAGGTCGCCGATCGGTTGCTGCGTGTCGCGCTCACCGTTCACGAGCAGCATCGGCGCGGAAGGCTTGTCGAGCAGGCCGCGCGAGACAAGCGACAGCCGCGGCCCGTACGTCAGGAAATCCTCGAGCGTGCGCGTGCCGTACACGGCGGCGCGGGCAGGGAACATATCGAAGAGATACTCGCGACTGGAGAACGCTTTCTTCTGCCATTCGGGCGAGAAATATTCGTGAATGCCGACCCCGTGCACGACAGCGCCGCGAATGCGGTCTTTCTCG
>DASRIK010000156.1:0-5747 GCA_035650035.1 Burkholderiales bacterium
CCCGTCCGGCGTAGCATCTTGTGTGCCCGCGATTGCGGGGAAGTGTGCACGACGAATTCGAAGCAAACTTTCTTCGAATGCGTCCGTTCTTGCAAGACCCCCTCTGTACAGACGCCGATTCACCGGAGTAAAGTTGCGCCAACGCGTTCGCATCGGGAGAAGCGATCAATGCTTGGAACCAGTGAGCTCAGGCAGCCTCTTCGCCGTCGTGCGGCGTCGTGGCACGGTGAGGCACCCGTCGAAACGGTAACGATGACGGAGCACGAATCGAGCGCCGACAAGGCCCCGGAGGCGGTGTTGACGATCGTGCGGTTCACCAAAGAGGGCGAGCTCCAGCTCGAACCGCCGCCCAGCCTGACACCCGACCAGGTCGTGTTCCTGGCGGAGATCCAATCGCTGGCGAAGCGCGTCGAGAAAAATCGGTTCCCCGTACGTCAGGAGATCGTGCGCCTGCTCGAAAACGCGGCTAACGCCGGCGTCGTGCTGGGAGATCTCAAGAAAGGGGAAACGCTGCTGGCCCGCGCGGCGGCCGTCCACGAAAGAGCGCTCGTCGCAAAAAACAGATTGAGCTACATCATCGGCACCCTGTGCGGAATCGTTGTCCTGTCCGTCATCGTACTCAGCATGGCCGCGCTGGCTCATTACGGCGTCACGTCCCTTGGCCCGCCCCAGATCGTCCTGGCGTTGTTCGCGTTTGCGGGCGTCGGCAGCATCACGAGCGTGCTCATGCGGCTGTCGTCCCTCGACCTGCGCGAAGAGACGAGCCGCACGCTGCTCATGGTGTCGGGCGCCTCCAAGCCCCTGGTGGCGATTGCCTTCGCCAGCATCGTGTACATCGTGCTCAAGTACAAGCTGATCGCGATCACGCTCGGCACTCCGGAAGGTCTGGGTCTGGAAGCGGACGAGGCCGCTTACTGGATCGCGGCTTTCCTCTGCGGCTTCAGCGAACGCCTCGGCAGCGACATCGTCGTGAAGGCGGCGCCCAGAACCGCAGAATAGCGCGTTACTCCGGTTCGATTTTCGCCGCTTTCACGATGTCGCCGTAACGCTTGATGTCGGCGCGAAAGATCTTCGCGAACTCGGCGGGCGCGTCTGCCCGCGGCTCGAATCCGCCTTCACGGAAAAACGCGACCAGCTTCGGTTCCTGCAGCGCCTTCCTGATTTCCGCGTAAAGCCGGTTCACGATAGCCGACGGCATGCCCGCGGGACCGAACCACGCGTGCCACGCGACGTCGTAGGTGTAGCCGGGCACGCCGGCTTCCGCGATCGTGGGCACGTTCGAGAGCGCCGGAAGACGCTTTTCTCCGCTGAAGCCGAGCGCTTTGAGCTTGCCGCCCTGGATGAGCGGCAGCACCGAACTCGGCGTCTGGAAAGCGACCTGAACTTCGCCGCCCAGCACCGCTGCGAGCGCGGGCGAACTGCCTTTGTACGGCACGTGCAGCATCTGAATGCCCGTTTTCATGTTCATCAGTTCGGCGGCCAGATGCTGGCCATTGCCTATACCGGGTGAGCTGAACCGGACCGCGTTCGGTTTCTTCTTCGCAAGCTCGATCAGCTCCTTCACCGAGCTTGCCGGCACCGACGGGTGCGCGACGAGAAGATAGCCGAGACCTTTCACGAAGTTCGTGATGGGCGTGAAATCCCGCGCGGTGTCGTACGGCAGCTTCTTGTACATGCTGGCGTTGATCACGAAAGAGGCGGCATTGTTGAGCAGCGTGTAACCGTCGGGCGCGGCTTTCGCGACAACGTCAGCCCCAAGGATGCCGTTCGCTCCGGCGCGGTTGTCGATGACGATCGGCTGGCCCATCTGGCTCTCGACCTGCCGGGCGAGCGCGCGAGCGTACGCGTCGATAGTCCCTCCGGGGACAAAGGGCACGACGAGCCGCACCGGCCGGGTCGGGTAGCTTTGGGCTGAAGCGAGTCCCGACGCGAACGCCACGACCACACCGAGAAGTCGCGAAACGTTTGGGCGCATGATGTTCCTCCTGTCGAGCGAGTATATACATCCGCCCCCATTCCCCCCCCGCAGATGCGCCGCCCTCGTCGCTCATCGTCCGGCCGTACCCATCCACTTGCGGGACTCCTGCTCTGGACGCTAGAAAGGCGCTGTGTCACGCTTGCCTGCTTGACCAAGCCGCCGTTCTTTTGCAGCGGCGCGTCCGTAATACTCTGGGGGTGAAATTATGAATCGCTACGGCATGCGGCACGCCATTGCGGCCGCACTCGCGGCAATCGCCATTGCCGGGTGTGGCGGCCAAAAGCCGGAGGCACTGCTCGCGTCCGGAAAAGACTACCTGGAGAAGAACGACACTAAAGCAGCGATCATCCAGCTGAGGAACGCCCTTCAAAAAGACCCAGAGCTCGCCGAAGCGCGATTCCTGCTGGGCAAGGCGCTGCTCGCCTCGGGCGATGTGGCCGCCGCCGAGAAGGAGCTTCGCGAGGCGTCGGCACTGCATTACTCGCCGGACGAAGTCGTGCCGCTGTGGGCGCGTGCACTCGTGCTGGTCGGGCAGTACCGGAAAGTGATCGACGAGCTTGCCAAAGCCGAAGTCTCGAATCCGCGCGGCAAAGCCGAGCTCATGACCGCAGTCGGAGATTCTCATCTCGCGCTGCGTAACCCGAAGGCAGCGGGGCAGGCTTACGCGACGGCACTCGCTGCCGATCAGCAGTACGCGCCGGCCGTTCTGGGCCAGGCACGGCTGGCCGCCTCCACGAACGACCTCAAGGAAGCCGCGGCAAAAATCGACGCGGCACTGGCGCTCTCACCGCATGACCCACGGGCGCTCGAGCTCAAAGCGGCCATGCTCATGGCGAACAAGCAGCCCGACGAGGCGCTCGCCATGTACCGCAAGGCGCTCGAAGCCAAACCGGACATGCTGAGCGCGCACGCAGCGATCGTCTCGATCCTCGTACAGCAAAAGCAGATCGACGAAGCAGCAAAACAACTGGCCGCGATGAAGACCGTTGCGGCCAATCATCCGCAAACGCTGTATCTGCAGGCGTGGGTCGCGCTGCAGCAGAAAGACCTGCCCGCCGCCCGCTCGGCCATTCAACAGCATTTGCGGCTCACGCCCGACAACCCGCGTGGCCTCCTGCTCGCGGGTGTCATCGAGCACGAGCTGCAGGCATATGCGCAGGCAGAGAACTATCTCTCGCAGGTGCTCCAGCGCGCGCCGCGTCAACCGCTCGCATGGCGACTGCTCATCGCCAGTTATCTCCGCAGCGGCCAGGCAGGCCGTGCGCTCGAGCGGCTGCAGCCCATCCTCGATACCATCAAGAACGATCCGACGATGCTCGGGCTTGCAGGCGACGTCTACATGGCGAATGGTGACGCAAAGCAAGCCGCAGACTATTACGCCAAGGCTGCCGCACTCGATCCGAAAAACACCCGCAGCCGCACCGGACTTGCGTTGAGCCATCTCGCGCAGGGCGACTCCGAGACGGCATATCGCGAGCTCGAGCAGGTGGCCGCAACGGGCACGGATCTGCGGGCCGATTTCGCGCTGATCGCCGCTCACGTTCGTGAGCGCCAGTACGACAAGGCACTCGCCGCCGTCAAGCGGCTGGAGCAAAAACAGCCGAAGAGCGCGATGCCGATCAGCGTTCATGGCGGCGTGTTGCTCGCCAAAGGAGACCTGGCCGGCGCACGTAAGCAGTTCGACCGCGCGCTCGCGCTGGATCCGGCCTACTTTCCCGCCACAGCTCAACTCGCGCGGCTCGACATCGTGGAGAAGAAGCCGGACGCAGCCCGCGAGCGCATGGACGCGATCGTCGCCAAGGACCCCAAGAACGTCGCAGCGCTGCTGGCGCTCGCCGAGCTTCGCCGCGGCAGCGGTGGCTCACCCCAGGAGGTCGCAGGGCTCCTGCAAAAAGCCGTTTCCGCGCAGCCGGAGGATCCGAGGCCGCGCCTGGCCCTGATGCAGTACTACGCGAGCACGAAAGACTTCAAGAATGCGACAGCGGCTGCGCAGGCCGCGATGGCTGCCATGCCCAATCGCGCCGACATCGTCGTTACCGCGGGCGCGGTGCACGATGCCGCAGGCGAGTCCACCCAGGCAATCTCCATTTATCGCAAGCTCGTGACGCTCGACCCGAAGTCGCCGGTGGGGTACTTGAGCATGGCGAGCGCGCAATATGCCGCGAACAGGAAAGAGGACGCGATCGAAAATCTGCGCAAGGTGCTCGAGCTGAAGCCCGATATGGTCGAAGCGCAGCAGGCACTCGCCCGCGTGTACGCTGAGACCGGCCGCACCAAAGACGCGCTTGCGATCGCGCGGGACGTGCAGAAGCAGCGGCCCAAGCAGGCGATCGGACATGCCGTGGAAGGCGATATCCACGCCGCGCAGAAGAACTGGACGGAGGCAGTGACGGCGTACCGTCAGGGCCTCAAGCAGGAACCGTCCTTCGACGTCGCCTCGCGCCTGTACATCACGCTCACCGCGGGGCCGGGCGGCGTTACGGCTGGCGAAGAATTCGCCTCGGGCTGGCTGAAGACCCGTCCGAGCGATCGCCTGAGATTTGCCGAGCTCTCGCTTGCTGCCGGCCAGTACGCGGCGGCCGTTCAGCACTATCGCAAGACACTGGAAACCACACCGAACAATGCCGGCGTGCTGAACAATCTCGCATGGGCCGAGTCACGCATCAACGATCCGAAAGCCCTGGAGCATGCGGAGGAGGCGCACAAGCTCGCGCCGAACCATCCGGCCATCATGGACACGCTCGGGATGTTGCTCGTCGAGAAAGGAGAAACGGCGCGCGGGCTCGAATTGCTCCAGAAAGCCGCAGCGCAGGCGCCTGAAGGTTCGATCATCCGTCTGAATCTCGCGAAAGCCTTGTTGAAGGCGGGCCGCAAGGATGCTGCGCGCAAGGAGATTCAGGAGCTCGAAAAGCTCGGCGACAAATTCCCGGGCCGTGGCGAACTGGAGCTGCTGAAAAAAGGGCTGTGAAAGTCAATTACTGAAGCGGCCGCCTTTGATCACTTCAGCCATGCGGGCGATGTCCGCTTTCATGAAGGCCGTGAATTCCTCGGGCGAGCTGCCGACCACTTCCACGCCGGCGCTGAAAAGCTTCTCGGGCTCGACGCTTTTCAGCGCCTGAACGATCTCGCGATTGAGAAATGCGACCACCGCGGGGGGCGTCTTCCGTGGTACGAAGAAACCGATCGCGGCTTCCGACTGGTAGCCCGGCACGACTTCGCTGATCGTCGGCAGGTCCGGCCTCAGCTTCGTGCGTCTGGGAGTCGTCACCGCAAGCGCTTTCATCTTCCCGCTGCTGATGTGCGGGACGGCCGGCCCGAGCGCGGCGAACATGAGCTGCACTTCGCCCGTGAGCAGGCCCACCATCGACGGGCCGGAGCCCTTGTAGTTCACCCGCAGAATATCCACCTTGGCGAGGTGCTTGAAAAGCTCCGCGGCTATGTGCGGGGTCGAGCCGCCTCCACCGGCCGCGTAATTCAGCTGACCCGGCCGCGAGCGGGCAAGCGCGATCAGCTCCCGCGTCGTTTTCACCGGCAGCGAAGGGTGCACGACGAGAATGTTCGGCGAGCTGATCCCGAGCGTCACGGGCGCGAGATCGACGAGCGGATCCCAGCTCACCTTGTTGAGCAGCGGCTGCAGCCATACGTACGCGCCGTAGAACAGCACGGTATAGCCGTCCGCCGGCGCTTCTTTCGCCACGTGCTCGACGGCAATGCTGCCGCGGTTCTCCACGATCACGCGCTGGGTAAGTCGCGAAGAAAGCTCGCTCGC